>OMJF01000024.1 GCA_900299285.1 Anabaena sp. 54
AAAAGTTTATGGCAATTATAAATCGCTACTACACAACCAAAGTCCACCTGCGTGGACTAACGAAAAATTAAGGATTTGAAACCTGCGTAAGCAGGTTTTACCTATGTAGATGTGATTTCTAATCGCCCTTAGACGTAGTTAGAACTTTAGTCCTATCTTTAAGAAGCTATAAACGAAATCAGTTTAACTCTTGTGAGGTGGTTATCCCTGCCAGATTGAAGATTACTATATATTAGTAATACTCTCGAAACTTAATACACTGAGACATAGGCAAAAATTCCTTGAGGAAAATTGGCAATAATACACCCAGTGTCAAAAAATTGCACTAAAATCACTACGACAGTAATCTTTGGGTGTCAGGTATGGGGTATTTTTAAGTCAGCTTGACGATAAAATTAATCCACTTGCTGCGGCCTATGGGCTTACGTCCCTAAAAAATTAGAGAGTTAACTTATGTTTCAGTTGTTAAGCCGGGTTTTGCTATGGCTGTTAATTGGTGTTGTAGCCTACTCCTTGTTTCAAAGATTCTATCCCACAGGAACTTTTATCGGCAGATTCATTTTAGGGCTGGTCATTGTTGTTTTAGCTTTGGCTTTTCTTAATCCCAATGAACCAGCAGTATCTTCCTTGTGGCGGTTTATATCCTTTCCTCTCAAGCCCTTGGGCGCTTCGGTTTTAATGTTGTGTTTCGCTGCTCAAAAAATCAAAGGAGGTGGTATAGATAAACCAGGAGGTTACTTATTAGGATGGGCTTTAGGTATTTTATTTCTATCTAGTACACCAGCGATCGCTTATTTCTTAGTTAGATCACCCATTGCTACGGTGGAGGATGCTAATCTCAATTACCAATCTTCTTCATCTGCTTTAGTAGCTTTAGCTCCAGCCAATACTAGTCCTAGTATCTCAGATATACAGCAAGATATCATCCTACATCAGGAAGAGATCAATTCTCCCATTATAGCTTTCAATAGTATGAATAGGAACATTCCCTCCTATCTACTCCAAAATCCCCAAGAAATCAGAAACCGTGGGTTACGGGTGGAGGATTTTGTTCCTAGTGCAGAAACTCTGCAACTTACTACCCAAGTATGGGAAAGTTATCTCAACCAAATTTATGTTTTCTTACGTGGTCGCCCGTGATCATGTTTAAAATATGACTGGGTTTAGGGGATTCGGGTGGGACAGATTAATCATTAATCATCAATTGCTGGCATGGCCAAATCGCACAGACTTGCTAAAATCGCTCATTATTTACGTCCCTATTGGCGGGAAACTATATCAGGTATTATCGCCCTATTAGTCGTCAATGCACTGGGGGTATATATTCCCTTGTTAATTAGTTCTGGAGTAGATACACTTTCAAATTCAACGAGTTTGAGTTTTTACCAGGTAATACATTATGTAGTGATTATTTCTCTACTGAGTTCCGCTATGTGGATGGTACGAATGGCTTCCCGTATTTGGATATTTGGTGTAGGAAGACAGGTGGAATTTGACCTCAAACAGCGGATTTTTGAACATTTACTCCGATTAGAACCTGCTTATTTTACGGTTAATACCCCTGGGGATTTAATTAGTCGCGCTACTAATGATGTAGATAATATTCGACGATTATTAGGCTTTGCTATTTTGAGTTTGGCAAATACCATATTTGCCTACGCTCTAACATTACCAGTTATGTTATCCTTGAGTGTAGACCTGACATTGGCATCATTAGCAGTTTATCCCCTGATGTTTCTCTTGGTGCATTTTTTTAGCGATCGCCTGCGTGACGAACAAACCGCTGTCCAGGAAAAACTTGCAAATATCAGCGAACTTGTCCGGGAAGATATTAGCGGTATTACTCTCATTAAAATTTACGCCCAAGAAAAAAATGAGCGTCAGGCTTTTAATCGAGAAAATCAACAGCTATTAACTGCTAATCTACAATTAGCTAAAACTCGCAACATTCTATTTCCTCTCATTGGTGGTTTAGCTAGTCTCAGTTCTTTAATAATCATCTGGTTAGGTACAGCACGAATATCTACTGGTTCTCTAGCAATTGGGGATTTTTTAGCGCTACTAATTTATGTAGAGCGTTTGGTTTTCCCCACAGCTTTATTAGGATTTACCATTACTGCTTATCAACGTGGTGAAGTTAGTATTGACCGCTTAGAGACTATTCTCAGTGTCACCCCCAAAATTCAAGACACAGCTAATAGTCAACATATTGAAATCAGTAATATCCAAGGAGAACTAACAGCAGTAAATTTTAATTACACTTATCCTGGTCTCCATACCCCAGCTTTAGATCATCTCAATTTTACTATTGCCCCTGGAGAAATAGTCGCCATTATCGGTCCTGTAGGTTGCGGAAAATCAACTTTAGCCAATGCTATCCCTAGATTATTAGATATTCAGCCCGGACAATTATTTTTAGATGGCTGGGATATTACTCAACTCGCTGTGAGTGATTTAAGAAAAGCTATCGCTTACGTACCTCAAGATAGCTTTTTATTCAGCACCACCATCAAAAATAATATCCGTTATGGCGACCCCCTAGCCCCAGAAGAAAATGTAATTTATGCGGGCAAAATGGCGCAAATTGACTCAGAAATCGGTAAATTTCCCCAAAAATACGAAACCATTGTCGGAGAGCGCGGTATTACTCTTTCTGGTGGACAACGACAACGCACAGCTTTAGCAAGAGCCATGCTAATTGATGCCCCAATTTTACTTTTAGATGATGCCCTTTCCAGTGTAGACAATCAAACTGCTACACAAATCCTCGCTAATCTCTCCACGGGTACAAAAAGAAAAACTGTGATTTTCATTACTCACCAACTTGCCGCAGCAGCCACCGCCCACCGAATTTTGGTCATGGACCAGGGTAAAATCGTCCAAACCGGTAATCACTCAGAACTTGTAGAACAGCCTGGACTTTACAAGATTTTGTGGAATCAACATCTTGTAGAAGAACTACTCCATTGAACTAAAATAGCTTGATTTTGAGAATAATTCGTGATTATATTACTAATAAGAGAACTTCAGAAAAGAAATACTCAGGGTTTGGAGAGATATTTTGGGTAATTTTTATCACTTGCCAAACATTCTCTTCATCATCAGGACTGACGCAAAACGGAACAAAAGTAAGGGTAATTAATAAATTACCTTTACCCAATAACAAGGTTTATGGCTACAGCGAACAGACTGTTAGCTATATCTTGCTTAATCCCTAATAATGCTGATGATTTCACTGTTGACTGAATATATAGGAATATCACTGTAATGATTTTTTCTCAAAATTGGAGCAAGCCAGAAATGATTGCAATTGGAGTAGAAACCAAAGTCAGCAGATTAGAATCTATTGTTGAACAAATTGGAGAAGCTGTACTGTCTACAACTGAAACAATTGAACGTCTTGGTCAAAGAGTAGATTCCCTAAGTTTACAATTAGAAATCCAAGGAAAACAAGTAGAGCAGCAAAGTTATCAGATTTTCGCCTTGTGTGACGCTGTCCAAAGTCTGGCCGACTCTCACCAGGAGTCAATACGACAAATCTCTCAATTGTCACAAACTTTAGATAGACTCCTGTATTTAATCCAAAATTCAGATGAATAATTACCACAGTTAGTGTTAAAAGTTAATGTTAAACTCTTAACTTTGTCACCGCAATTTTTCCAGAAAAACATATATCAACATCACTATTAGGAGTTCGCTCTCGATTTCCGTATTCTCCTATGTAGTAAAAATCATTATCCTGTATGCGATAATTAACAGGTAAAGGGTTTCTACAAGGTTGACAAAATATTACCTCTGGAAATGCTGCCCCTGGTGACAAATGGGGCAAATTAACATTCCAAAAACATCCGGGTTCTAGAGGGAGTTGAATTAAATTCTCTAATAATTCAGAAGTCCATTTAGTGGCCGCATCCCAATTATAATCGAGATTGCCGCGACGATAGTGAGAAACAGCAATTCCTGGGATACCGTGTATTGCTGCTTCTCTGACAGCAGCGACAGTACCGGAAATATACGCATCAACTCCTAAGTTTCCACCCGCATTAATACCTGAAATTACGTACTTGACATCTTGCACAATATGTGATATGGCGACTCGGATACAATCAGCAGGAGTTCCCCCTACTGCATACTCCAAATCAGAACGACGTTCGACGTTAATTGGCTGATGGGTAGTAACTTGATGTCCACAGCCTGATTGAGGTAATTGTGGTGCAGCAATAATCACTTTATTGTTGTTATATTTACTGCTTACAGCTTTCAGTAAAGCTGCAATACCCGGTGCATCAATACCGTCGTCATTGGTTAAAATTATAGTCATTAGTCGTTAGTGATTGGTCATCAATCTGGCTGGAATATGGTTTTAGGGTGAAACTACCAGTAATAGTAATTACACTAATTTACTACAGTATAAATGTAATATATATCAGGTGATTATAACATTATTTTAATATTTTTGTTGTTTATATTTGTGATTTCATGAAATTACTTGAGTAATTTAGTATAGAAATGGTTAGGGTGTCAAGATAGATGGGACACTTCCCTAACTGGCCGCTAACTGCTGCATTTACTTTTGGTATTGGTATCACTGGTTATTTATACTATGAATACTCATAACTTGTCTGGATTGACAGTATGCAGTATCTTACAATTACAACATTGCTGTTTTTACTGGTTCATTTTCATTATTGCAAATTATCAAAAAATAGGTCACTTTTCACCTACAGTCCACCAAGCTAAAGCATAAGGTTGAATAGCTTCATTAACCTGCTCCTGAAATTGTACCCGAATTTTATAATTACCATTAGTAGAAACTGGACAAAAAATATGCTCAACATTATCCACTTCACTCACAGAAGCACACAAAACAACTTCATTGTTCTTCCCATTTTCCTTAACTAAATAAACATCAAGATTATTTAATCCCTGATCTTTAAATGTTTCCCCCACATCATATTGTTGATTATTATTTTTATCATTTAACTCTACTAAACGATCCCAACTTAAAGTAATAGCTACAAAACTATTTGCTTTTAAACTGCTTTGAAAAACATATTCTTTAGCAGTATTAGCATTAATTTTATCATAATCCCAACCAATTGATGGTATAAGTGCATTAGCTTTCCATTGACCACCATTTAATTGTTGATAAGCTCGAAAAACATTTAAATGACCTGCTCCCATTTGAGTATCTAAAGGAATTTTTGCATTTTTATAAGCTTCCGTTGCTAACCAATCTTGATTTTGTTTATCAACTAATGTTCTCGTCATTCCTAATCGTAAATCATCACCACTATCTTGAATTTTATCTGCTGCATTGAGTAATATAGCTTTCATCACTTGATGACGACGAGCATCAATACTCCAATTTAATTGTTTATTTTGCAATTGTCTATCAGTAAACTCTTGCAATAATGCTACAGTAGCAGTAACCTGTGGTGCTGCAAAACTAGTACCTGTAGATTTATTAATTTTACCATCAGGGTTAAATAAAGGAATATTAGTACCAGGAGCAACTAAACTAATTGATCTTCTATTAGCAATATTAAATTCTTTTCCAGTTAAACGCTCTTTTATTTCTTGACTGTTATTAGCTAAATTAGAAACGTGAACTTTATCAAAAATTCCGTTTCGTTCTGAAGAAAAAGCCACATTGATTGCGTTAAAATTGTCTGTAGGAATAGGAATCCCACCTTTACCTTGATTTCCTGCAATAGTATACACAACATTATGCACACGACTAGACCAATCAATACATAATGTAAGTAAAGCATTTCCATCTAAAATGGCTTCTGGTCTAGAATCACGATTTAATGGCTCACCAAAACTAAAATTAATAGCTCGAACATCACCACTATTTTGTAAAGCGATGTGTTGCGCTGATAAACATTCCTCCGGTTGACCATTTTTTCTCATAGACCCCACAGCAGAAGAGTATAATCTTGCATTGGGTGCAACACCAGGAAAGGCTTTATCTTGACTAATCATGACAGCAGAAACATTATAAGCGTGAGATTCAACATTAAAATTTGATTTAGCTACAACATTGCGAAGAAAAACTGCTGTTGGGGATACAGCACGATTTTTAGACACGGCTTTGTCCCAGCCGAACATCCCTGGACGACCGATTTCTACTTGACCAATGGCAATTTTTTGCCCAGTTAAATTATAAGGAGCTTGATGTAGCTTTAAGGCATCAATACCATTCTTCCCTAAAAAATTTGCTCCTGTTATACCTGCAAAAGTTGGTAGAGTTAAACAGGAAAAACCTAAACCCCAAAAAGTTATCCAATTTTTGTTCATAAACTACTAAGTAAAATGCAAGAGGTAAAAGATATAGTACAAGAAACAATGTATATAATGCAAGAAGTACAAGATATTATTAAAGAAGCAAAAGATATAGTGCAAAAAGCAATGTATAAGATGCAAGAAGTAAAAGAGAAGATAGAAAAAGCAATGTATAGGGCAGCAGAAAGATATGATGTTTATCTTTTCTTTGTTATCTTCACCCTTGACTTCTAAATCCTAATTTTGACTAAAAAACTTTTTTACTCTGGCCTTAATTAATAATTTGTCCATATTTTGTTACAATACCTACAGACGAAGACGCTTAAAACCCACTAGCCATGACCCAAAATTCATCTCAAAAGCCCATAGTTATCGCTCCTTCTATCCTATCAGCAGATTTTAGCCGACTGGGTGACGATATTCGCGCTGTAGACAAAGCAGGAGCAGATTGGATTCACGTTGATGTAATGGACGGACGTTTTGTCCCTAATATTACAATAGGTCCTCTGATTGTGGAGGCGATTCGTCCGGTTACAACTAAACCCCTAGATGTCCACCTGATGATTGTCGAACCAGAAAAGTATGTAGAAGGTTTTGCTAAGGCTGGTGCTGATATTATATCCGTCCATGCTGAACATAACGCATCTCCTCATTTACATCGCACTTTGGGACAAATCAGAGAACTTGGTAAGCAGGCTGGAGTTGTACTCAATCCGGGTACACCTTTGGAATTAATTGAATATGTGCTGGAATTGTGTGATTTAGTGCTAATTATGAGCGTTAACCCCGGTTTCGGTGGTCAAAGCTTTATTCCTAGCGTAGTTCCTAAAATTCGCAAATTGCGTCAAATGTGTGATGAACGCGGTTTAGATCCTTGGATTGAAGTTGACGGAGGCCTAAAAGCTAATAATACTTGGCAAGTTTTGGAAGCTGGCGCTAATGCTATTGTAGCGGGTTCGGCTGTTTTCAATGCTCCTGATTATGCTGACGCGATTCACAATATCCGCAACAGTAAGCGTCCAACTCCAGAATTAGCTGCTGTTTAATTTGATTCTGGTAATTAATTGAAACCTAGATCCTCGATTTCTTTCAGAAGTCGGGGATTTATTTTTTTTGATGCTAAATTTATTTAGACGACCTGTGATGGTAACACTCACCGTGTCTTTAGGACGATGAAATTGATTTAGTCCATAGGGTAAGTTAACCGCATTTATGCTAAAATACAACCGTAACACTCTGTAAGGAGTTTTCTGTATGGCTAACATTACTTACATTGATAACAACAAAACATTATATGATCAAGATTTTTACCTGTGGATACAAACCACAATTCAACATTTGCAAGAAAGAAACCTAGAACAGTTAGATATTGAGAATTTGATTGAAGAAATTGATAGTATGGGAAGGAGTGAAAAGAAAGAACTAAAAACTCGCCTAGTGGTTTTAATTGAACATTTATTAAAGTTACAATATTGGATAGAAGAAAAAGATGATAACGCTAGAGGTTGGCGTAATACTGTCGTGGAACAAAGACGACAAATAACCTATACTCTAGCAGATAGTCCTAGTTTAAAAGCTATTTTAAATGATGTATTTCTACCCTGTTATCAAGACGCTAAAAAAGATACAATTAACAAATACCAACTACCATCAAACTTATTTCCAGAAGAACCACCTTTTTCTTTAGCTCAAGTTCTCAATGCAGATTTTATGCCCTAAATTCATACCTGGTTTCAGCAACGCCTAAGTTCTATAATAGAATTGTTTTATCTGTCACCTTTTCCCTGATAATATAAGTTATCAGTTGTCAGTGGTCAATTGTCAGTTGTTATTTACCAATTACCAAACCAATTACCAATTACCCATTACCTAAACAACAGCAGACAACCAAATTATAACCGTAGTTCCCGGTCTGTGAGGTGATGTAATAATTGAATCAATTGCTGGGCTGAAAACCTCTATATTTCCCTGCATTTCTGCTATTAACTGTTTAGCAATAGCAATTCCTAACCCGGTTCCAGGAATTGCTGTTTGTGCTTGTACACCTCGGTAGTGTCTTTCTCCCAGATGTTCTAAGTCTTCCGGGGGAATACCTGGTCCTGTGTCGGTAATAGCAATAGCTTGGAAATTTCCCTGTTGTTGCCCACATTGTACCAATATTTTACCACCAGCAGGAGTATATTTCAAAGCATTATCTATAATATTACTCAATACTTCTCCCAAGGCTTTTTTATTTACCTTGACTAAGGGTAAATGTTCAGGAATTTCTGTAATTAGTTGTAAATTTCGTTCTTGGGAAATAGCTTGAGCCGATATTAACAAAGGTGCTAATAAATCTGCTAGAGAACAATTAGTTAACTGTTCTCCTGTTCCTGGTAATAATAACACAGGTTTCCCTGATTTTTGTGTATTTTGATTTTGGTTGATTATTACCTTTGACTCAGGGAGAGAAAGAGATGTTAAATTGGCTGTATTTACTGTATTTAAATCAATAACCTGATCAAACTTTTGTAATAACTCTTGTAAGCGATCGCTCTCCCGGACTATACTGGTTGCTACCTCCCGATTAGGATCAACTGCTCGCATTCGCTTAAATAGGAGTTTACCAAAAGTGCGGATAGCAGTCAAGGGGTTACGAAACTGATGTAAGAGATTATCTAATAAGTCCCGTTGTTCTTCTTGGAGAATTTGTTCTTGTTGGAGTTGATGTTGCAACCAGGCCCGACGTTGATCTAAAATGCAAGCGATCGCTAAAGTTTTGCTAATACGTTCAATTTCCCCCTCCTCCCGTTGGTTCCATTCTCTATCTTCCCTCCCAGTCACTAATAATCCCATCATTACACCCTCATAAATCAGGGGTGAAACAATTTGGTTATGATTGAGGGAATATTCATCTTGTTTATCTTGTATATTTTGTTTTTCTGTTGCTGCGGTTGATGCTGATGAATACTCAGATACTGAAGTCGGTTTTAACAATCTCATTGCTTGATTTGGTAATGCTAAAACATGAGCAAGCTTAACTGGGTAACTCCCTTCTTGTTCACCATACTCATCACTTTGATTTAATGCCATAGTTTCTGGATACACCATTACCGGAATTAGTCTGGCCTCATCTGTAGGTTTTTCTACTAATTCTTGTGTTAAATAAACTACACTAAAAGACGCACCCATGCCTTGGCTTAACAGGGTTATTTGCTCTCGACATAAAACAAGAAAATCAGAACTGGCAGACATTAGCATTAGTTGCGGGAATTTAGGAGGTAAAAAGAAGCAGTAGTAGTTTAGCCAGGCTAAACTCTTACATAACTTAAAGTAAGATAAAAGTGGTGCATAGCCGTCCTTAATTAACCCTATACAAGTGCATACCACTATCAAGATGTATATATCTAGTCTAGTCTAGTAATGGATGATTGATAATAGACAATGGATAGTAGACGGCAGTTTTTTTGAATTTTTATTCTTGATTTTTATGGTTTTTTTATTATTGTATCAAAACATTAAAAACTATTGATTTTCTCAGATCAAAATTATATAATAACGACTGATTTTGTAGCCACAACTACAATCTATAGCTGGAAACAGGAGGACAATAGGTTGGCAAGGAGACGCAAACGGAAAAGTCGTCGTCGTCAAGAAGGACGACGCATACTGGAACACATTCCCCAGTACAGCATTGAAAGTGGCGAAGACAAACCTGTGACAGCAGCAAGAAAGTTTATTCACGCTGAAGGGATTATGCCACCCGCGCTACTACTAGTAAAACGCAATGAACACACAACAGACCGTTATTTCTGGGCGGAAAAAGGTCTGTTTGGTGCTCAATACGTAGAAGAAAATCATTTCTTGTTTCCTAGTCTGAGGAGTTTAGAATCACCAGCAGTACCAGTAACAGTACCAGTAACAGTACCAGTAACAGTACCAGTAACAGTACCAGTGCCGGTAACAGAACTAGTATCAGTGCCAGCACCAGTAACAGAACTAGTAACAGAACTAGTAACAGAACTAGTAACAGAACTAGTTGCCGTAACTGTTAGTTAAACAACATAAGACGTATCATATCGCCTAAATGTGACTTCTGGCTCTGACAATAATTAACTGGCAATTTTGATCAGGTTCTTCAAAAATTCCGTTTTTTTTAATTTTGTGGTCGAATTGTCAAGCAGGACTAAAAACTGTTTAAACGAGTTCTCTCAAGTCACGCCATAATTAACTTCTTATCAACTCGATTTAGTTGTATGAATCAGTTAATTATCAGCTTACACAGCAGAGAATAGCGACAGAGCCAAGGGAATCTAAAGATGAGGTGCAAATTCATGATCTCACTAAGGACTACTATTAAGCTCTGTCCAGCAATTTAGATTTTTCCTTTAAACATTCCAGTTATCAGGAAAATTTACAGCAGCAGCAGTATTTTCTCCTCCTCACTGCCAATTTACTCAAAAGTTTAGTCAGAATTTTACATCAGTATAGATATAGATGCTCATTTTTTTCATCCCCAACAATCAATCAAGTGTCAAGCACCTTTAGCTGTAATGCCCTTTGTAACTCAGCAAGTTCATCTCTATGGGCAGTAACAGTAATTACACTTGAGGAGTGTTGTTCACTGCGGATATTTTCTATCTGGAGTGACACCTTCTCAAGTCTTCCAGATTTTTTCCAGTACAATAGACCACTTAAAGGTGAAAATAAGATTATTACCGGAAAAAACCGCCCAAAATCAGGAAAAAGCATGGATAAAACTAACGACAGACAACCTAAACCCACCGCTGCTAATGTAGTTAAAAATACAGCTAAAAACCAACTAGGTCTAACAAATCCTTGAAATGTGACTTTATTTTTTGGAATATCTAACGCTAATACTCGATAAGCACGAGTGCCAAAATAATCCTTTAATGAAGTCATTAACGTATTTTCATCCTGTTCCGAACCTAGACGCATCACTTCTGTGCGGTCTTTAGTTGAAGCCCGAATAAAGAAAAACAAACCAACTGATAACAATAAAGTTAGCAGGAAAGTAGATTGTAAGACAGTAGAATCCATAACTAATTTTTAGGGCTGAAAATTCCAGTAGACTTAAACCATTATCAATTATTCTGGAATCAGAAAACAAGCAGAAGTTTGTTTTTAACTTTTAACTTTTAACTTTTAACTTTTAACTTTTAACTTTTAAAATATGTCACAAAACTCAGAAACACCATCATCTAACATCCGGGCTATAGCCCGACAATTTCGCCTTATCGGTTGGATTAGTTTTTGGACACAATTAGTATTAGAAGTAGTTTCCAGCGTCATATTACTCACATTTAGTATATCTAGCCAAAGGCCAAATAGTACAGGAAGTAATCCCGGTACTGCATTTGGAGTATTCCTAGCTATTTGCGGTTTAATTATGCTAGGAGTAGCCGTTTATATAGCCTTTAGATATACTAAAATTGGCAAAGAATTAGAATCTAGTAACGCCAATAATCGTCCTCGTAGAAGCGAAACAATACAAGTATTACGTTTAGGATTGTGGGTAAATTTAGGCGGAATTTTAGCGACACTATTAGGGTCATTGTCCATAGTGGGAGTATTAACATCCAGAGCAATTACACAAACACAGTTTTTCTTTGCTCCGCAAAATAACCAACCCTTCATTAGCGGTTTAGATATGTTTGTAGTGCAGTCGAATCTCAACACAATTCTAGCCCATTTTACAGGTTTGTTAGCCTCCTTATGGTTAATTAATCGAATTACTAAATAATTAGTAATTGATAGTAGTTTGAGTATGCTAATCTGTGAAAATAGGTAAATCTAAAATAAATCCTGGTAAAACATCTTCTCCTGATAAAGTGGTTGGTAATGATAGAATTTCTACTTGTTGATTTTGACGATAAATTTCTACTTGTTGATTTTGACGATAAATTAACCAACCCAAACGTAAACCGCTATTAAGATATTCCTGCATTTTCTCCTGTAATTGAGTTAAATAATCGGTACGAGAACGTAATTCTAGAACAAAATCAGGACAAATTTTCGGGAATTTTTCTTGTTCTTCAATGCTCAAAGCATCCCAACGTTCATTAGCTATCCAAGCAACATCAGGAGAACGTTTACCACCATTAGGTAGAATAAAAACAGTAGAAGAACTAAATACTTTTCCTAACTTATTTTGACGATTCCAAATTACAATATCAGCATTAAATTCTGATTCTCTATTACCACTAATTGCACCAACTGGAGGCATAATTATTAATTCCCCTTTAGCTGTTTCTTCTAGTTTCCAATCTTCGTTAGTTTGACAGAGATGGAAAAATTGTTCATCACTTAAACCAGCATTTTTGATATTTAAAGTTATCGGTTCAGATGTGATCATTGCTGAAAACCTCCTGATTGTAATACTAGTTGATCATATTTTGTAGGTTGGGTTGAACCAAGTGAAACCCAACAAACCGTCGTCAATATTGGGTTTCGTTCCTCAACCCAACCTACATTGTACATTCTATATTGAGTTGATCATATTTTGTAGGTTGGGTTGAACCAAGTGAAACCCAACAAACCGTCGTCAATATTGGGTTTCGTTCCTCAACCCAACCTACATTCTATATTGAGTTGATCATATTTTGTAGGTTGGGTTGAACCAAGTGAAACCCAACAAACCGTCGTCAATATTGGGTTTCGTTCCTCAACCTAACTTACATTGTACATTCTATATTGAGTTGATCATATTTTGTAGGTTGGGTTGAACCAAGTGAAACCCAACAAACCCTCGTCAATGTTGGGTTTTCTCAACCCAACCTACATTGTACATTCTATATTGAGAGATAGAACGCAGATAAACGCGGCTGAAAAAGGGATTTTGATTAATTTGCTGATTTTGTATGGTTCTTGTATAAAACTGGTGTTAATAATAGATATGATTAATTATTGGTAGGAGTTTACCATTGCTAAACCCTTACAAATAATCACCTCCATCAAGTACAATAGACAAAAATTAACGACAACGAAAAATGCTGGATATTAAACAAATTAGAGAAAACCCCGAACTAGTACAAGAAAAGTTGAACAGTCGTAATGGTAAATATGACATTCAACCTATATTATATCTAAGTCAAAAACAACGGGAATTAGAAGTAAAACGCAACGAATTACAAGCCCGGAGTAATGAAATTGGTAAACTGGTAGGACAAAAGGTAAAATCGGGTGTTAGTCCCCAAAGTGAGGAAATTCTCGCTTTAAAAGAAGAGGGGAATAATATCAAAATCACATTAAGTGAATTAGAACCCCAGGAAAAAGAATTAAAAGTGCAAATTCATGAATTACTATTAGCACTTCCTAACCTTCCTAGTGATTTTACACCCATTGGTAAAAGTGAAGATGATAACCAAGAAGTGAGAACATGGGGAGATGAATATAAACCTGAAAATCCGAATATTTTACCACATTGGGAAATAGGGGAAAAGTTGGGAATTTTGAATTTTGAAAGGGCGGTAAAAATTGCCCAAAGTCGGTTTGTTAGTCTTGTGGGATCGGGCGCTGCTTTAGAAAGAGCGTTAATTCAATTTATGCTTTCAAAGCATATTGAGAATGGGTATATTGAAGTTAGTCCACCGTTGTTAGTTAATACAGATTCTTTAACGGGAACTGGACAATTACCCAAGTTTGCGGAAGAGAGTTTTAAATGTGCAGATGACGAATTATGGTTAATTCCTACTGCGGAAGTGCCGGTTACTAATTTGTATCGGGGGGACATTATTAACGCGGAAGAATTACCAATTTATCATACTGCATATACCCCTTGTTTTCGTCGAGAAGCGGGAAGTTATGGCCGGGATATGCGGGGTTTAATTCGGTTACATCAATTCAATAAAGTGGAGTTGGTGAAGTTAGTAAAACCGGAAGATTCTTTTGAGGAATTGGAGAAATTAGTTGCTAGTGCGGAGTCAATTTTACAGGCTTTAAAATTGCCTTATCGAGTGATTAATTTATGTACTGGAGATTTAGGTTTTTCGTCCACAAAGACCTATGATTTAGAAGTTTGGTTGCCATCTTCTGGGAAGTATCGAGAGATTTCTAGTTGTTCTAATTGTGTTGATTTTCAAGCAAGAAGGGCGGATATTCGGTTTAAGGAAGCTGGTAAGAAAGGGACGCAATTTGTACATACTTTAAATGGTTCTGGTTTAGCTGTGGGAAGGACTATGGCGGCTATTTTGGAGAATTATCAGCAAGCTGATGGTACGATTAAAGTACCGGAGGTTTTGCAGGTTTATTTGGGTAGGGAGGTTCTGTAGTTTAGGGGTTTTGTAGAGGCGTTTTTGGGGGGTGCGTCTCTACTCTACAAGGGTTTGATAAAATATTGTTGTGATTTTTAAGTCCTAGTCTATAGAACAACATAAAATAATCGCTAATTTTAAAATAGGAAATAATAAAGATGTCAGATTTATCAAGTATTGAAAAAAATAAACTTGAAAATATGTTCGATATGAAAACTGGCTATGTTCTTAATTGGCCAGAAAAAAATCTTTTTTCAAACAATACTTTTAAAGCGTTCATACTTGATAGCACACGAATTAATATATATGAAAAAAAATATGGTAATGAAGGCGAATCAAAAGCTAAAAGATTAAGATCATTTTGGCAACAAGAGTCTAATTACATTGTAGGAAAATTAATATTAGATTTACTGGAGTTTTGGAAAGATGAAAAATCAAATAATGGTTTAATGGTAAGTTTATCTGAACAAAGTTTGTTTGATGAATGCTTTCAAATATCACAAAGACTTATGCAAGATGGAAAAGCTAAAGATGTAGATGAATTTGCTGCAATAAAGGCTCACTTTAATGAAGAAATTGCGCCAGCTATAATTGAACAAATAGAATTAGCTAAATTTATAATTTGGGTAGCTGTTGCATGGTTTACTGATAGAAAATTATTTGAGAAATTATTAGCTAAAAAAAATGAAGGTGTTAATGTGCAATTAATCATTATTGATGATGATATAAATAGAAATTCAGGTTTGAAATATGAAGAATTAGAAACTTATAAAATTCCTAAAATTGGTACACACGAAAATATAATGCACAATAAGTTTTGCATCATAGATTTAAAGACAGTGATTCATGGTTCATATAATTGGACTCAGAAAGCAAGATTTAATAAAGAAGCAATTACAATTGTTGATGATCGTGAGACAGTAGAAAAATTCGCAGATCAATTTATTCAATTAAAACGAACTCTGATTTTTCTGTAATTTAATTGCTCATCTCGTGGGGTGCGTTACATTTCATTAACGCACCGTTTTTTATTAAAATTTAACTGTCAGAATCAGGATAACCAGGATTAAAGGATTAACAGGATAATATTTGATATTGATATTCACAGAATATTAAAATTAGCGCAACTTCTGAAAATGTAGATGAATATGAAAAAACCATCCTGTACATCCTCAAATCCTGGACATCCTGATTCTGACAAAATGCAACTTCTGAAAATAAATTATCTTTTGACTTTTGACTTTTGACTTTTGACTTCCCGAAGGGTGTCCTGATTCTGACAACTTTTAAAGAAGCATTAGAAGTGATTCAGAATGTAAGCTATTATCCCTATTTACTTACAGAAACAAAGTATATGATACATGAAAAAAATCTCCCAATGCTTTGGCCTGATTTTTGCTAATACTTCTTTTACCATTTATTACTTCTGAAGTAATACCTTTTGAGCCAAAAATCTCCACAACATCCTTTTGTTTGAGTTGTCTTACTGACATTAACTCATGTAATATCTCTAGGGGAGTTGCAGCTTTTAACTGATAGTGTTTATCTTCATATTGCTCAATTAGTGTTACTAATAACTGTAAAACTTCAGCTTGTTCATCTGTCAAATTTTCCCCTAAATCCATAAGTTTATCTACTTCATTTAGTAGACGCTTATGTTCTATTTCTGTGTCAATTATACGTGGCACAGTTTCAGAAAGTAACTTAATATATTCTTCCTTGTTTAGTGTAGTTGTCATATACAACCCCCTTTGGGATATAATGTTTTCACCAGAGACAAAGCCATCTGCTAGATATTTATTAGCTTCTCAATACTGTAATTAGACTATTGAAAAGCGAAATCTCCTAATGAGTCATCATTTTTTCCACTTATCTTCATCATATTCACTATGAGTTAATACATTTTCAATCTTAATAGTCTTGACTTTATAGGTAATTTTAGTAATTAACCGAAACTTATTTCCTCCTATATTAAATACTGTGTAGCCTTCTACAAAATCTGCGTGTGGATAGACTTCTCTTACATCTATAATATGTTTCCATTCTGCTTGTTGAGCAGTCTGAAGCCAGACATTAAGACCAATTTCAGAATTTGGATGAATCTTACTAAATTCAGTTAGACGTTCGATGCCAATAATTTTCATAATTTTTTAATTTTAATTTTTTAAACATCATTATCAGTTCCTTTCGATTACCTTCGTTTTAACTAATTCTATGTTCTCATAAAGAGAACTAAATGTCAAGCCCCTATACAAGAATTTTTGTAAATTCATTTCAAATTAGGTGAAGTATTAAAATTAGCAGTGTGATAGCGTTGATTTGCTTCCAGCAGACGCTCATCTCGTAGGGTGCGTTAATGAAATGTAACGCACCATTTTTTATTATTGTTATAATATATTTAACTGTCAGAATCAGGATAACCACCGATTAAAGGATTAACACCGATTATATTTGATATTGATATTCACAGAATATTAAAATTAGCACAACTTCTGAAAATGTAGAAGAATATGAAAAAACCATCCTGTACATCCTCAAATCCTGGACATCCTGATATGGCTTACGCCACGCTTCGCTATCAGACAAAATGTAATTTCGCGCAAAGACGCAAAGGAACAAAGACGCAAAGAAGATATCCTGTAAATCTTCAAATCCTGGACATCCTGATTCTGACAAAATGCAAAATTACCATTTTTATGATATAGTTAACAAACTAATTAACTAATGGATTTCACCATGATTACATTAGGTGTAACAGTAACCATAACCAGTGACGGAAAATTGTTAGTAAATTCTCCTGTAGACATTCCCAAGGGAGAATACAAAGCAGTTATTGTCATAGAAGATCAACCAATAAATGATGATTTACATAACTCCGTAAAAAATGCCCAAGCTATTTTTAGAAAATATATTCCTGCTAATAGAAAACTATCTCAAGAATTAATTGAAGAACGGAGAGAGGAAAGTTTAAATGAGTGAAGTTGTTCTAGATGCTTCCGCAATTTTAGCTTTACTCAATCAAGAACATGGAAGCGAAGAAGTGTTAAAATTTATTGGTAAAGCTGCAATTAGTACAGTTAATTTATCTGAGGTAATAGCTAAATTAGCAGATGCAGGAATACCAGAAAATGATATTATTCTAATCATAAATAATCTGAATCTGGAAATTATTGATTTTAATCAAGAACAAGCATTAAAAGCAGGAAATTTACGCCCAATTACTAAATCAATTGGACTTTCATTTGGTGATAGAGCTTGTTTAGCATTAGGTATTTTTCTCAATCAACCTGTTTTAACTACTGACCGTTTATGGAGTAATCTTAGTATAGGAGTTGAAGTTAGAATATTACGTTAGATTAACTTTCAGCTATAATCAAAGCATAAACAACAAACATAAAGGCCATATATCATGAACACAGCTAAACTTAGTAGTGATGGTACTCATCAAACAGTGATATTACCCCCAGATTTTCAAATAACAGGTACAGAAGTTTATATCAAAAAAATTGGTAATGCAATTATTTTGATTAGTAAAGATAACCCTTGGCAAAGTTTAATTGATAGTTTAGATCAATTTTCTGATGATTTTATGAACAGTAGAGATTAACTTATTGTATCTCAAAGAGAGGAATTTTAATTATGACATTAACAGCGAATGAACTCGTATTTCAATCACCATACTTAGCAGTAAAGAAAGCAAATGAATTGCTAAAGGAGGGAAAAATGGCAGAAGTTGAGCAAATTTTAGAGAGTTTAGCAGAGTCAATGGGAAGATCAGAAAAAAGAGCAGTTATTAGTCAATTAACTCGATAAAAAGATTATGATTTCAATTAATCAAGCACAACAACAACTACAGGATTTAATTGATTCAGTCAATCAATCCCATCAACCTATTATTATTGCAGGAGAAAATAGCAACGCAGTTTTATTATCTGAAAGTGACTGGAAATCTATCCAAGAAACTCTATATCTACTTTCTATTCCAGGGATGAGAGAATCAATTAAAGAAGGATTATCAACATCTATTGAAGAATGTGATGAAGAAGAAGAATTAGAGTGGTAAATTGGAAATTAGTTTATACTAAACAAGCTCAGAAAGATGCTAAAAAATTATCTGCAAGTAATTTGAAAGATAAAGCGCAAAGTTTACTTGATATTATTCAGGTTAATCCGTTTCAAAATCCCCCACCTTATGAGAAATTAGTAGGAGATTTAGAAGGTGCGTATTCACGCAGAATTAATATTCAACATCGTTTAGTATATGAAGTGATTGAAGATGAAAATACTATCAAAGTTTTACGAATGTGGACACATTATGAATAGTATATTGGCTCAAAATCAGATAACCAACGATTAAAGGATTAACAGGATAATATTTGATATTGATATTCACAGAATATTAAAATTAGCGCAACTTCTGAAAATGTAGATGAATATTAAAAAACCATCCTGTAAATCCTCAAATCCTGGACATCCTGATTCAGACAAATAATGTTAAAATTTTTACTAGCAGAAAATGGTCAAAAAAGATAAACTAATTGAAAAATTAAAAAATAGCTCCAACAATGTAAAGTTTAGTGATATTCGTAAACTTTTAGAATTAGATAATTTTGTATTGGATAGAATTACAGGTAGTCATCATATCTTTATCAAAGATGATATAATTTTAGTAATTCCAGTTCATAATAATCGGGTAAAATCAGTTTATGTTAAACGAGTATTAGAATTAATAGAAGGAGCGTAATCATGAATTATCCCATAGTTGTTTATCCTTGTGAAGCAGGCGGTTTTGTAGCAGAAATTCCCGCATTAAAAGGATGTTTAGCACAGGGTGAAACTTTAGAAGAAACCTTACAAGAATTGATAATTGTGCGAAACTTATGGTTAGAAACAGCCGAAAAATATGGTCAAAAATTGCCAGATATTGAAAGTGCTATTGCAAAAGTGAAAGCTCTAAGTAGCGTATAAAGTTTAGAATCAGGATTTCCACCGATTAAAGGATTAACAGGATTGTATTTGAGTTTGATATTCACAGAATATTAAAATTAGCACAATTTCTGAAAATGTAGATGAATATGAAAAAATCATCCTGTACATCCTCAAATCCTGGACATCCTGATTCTGACAAATTTAGTATAATTAAAATAGTATAATTAAAATGTGTATCTTCCCTGTAATTTTTATCCTACCTTGGTCAATTTGCCCCTAACTACAGATATTTCCCGTTTTTTGACTTCAAAGCCTGAAAATAGACAAAATTACCATAATTCGCTGTTTTCGGGATTGCTTAGACAACAGATCAAAAATTGGCATCAGCAGATATTCTCTGTGCGCCCATTCCCAAAGTACAATGAGAATATATATCCGAATATTTTGATTAAGCTCTATGTCAGTTTTAGCAGCGATCGCAGTTTTGGCTATTTTGATCTTAGTGCATGAGTTGGGACATTTCATAGCCGCCCGTTCTCAAGGCATTTACGTTAACCGCTTTTCTCTGGGTTTTGGACCGACGCTTTTAAAGTACCAAGGATCACAAACGGAATATACCATCCGCGCTTTTCCCTTGGGGGGCTTTGTTGGCTTTCCTGATGATGATCCCGATAGCCAAATCCCCCCCAATGACCCAAATCTGTTGCGTAACCGCCCGGTTTTAGACCGTGCTATTGTCATTAGTGCGGGTGTAATCGCCAATTTAATCTTTGCTTATTTAATGTTGGCTTTGCAATTGGGAATTGTTGGTATACCTCAAGAATTTCAGTATCAACCGGGTGTAGTTGTCAAACCTGTCAATGAACAATCTATTGCTTACGAAGCAGGGATTCGAGAAGGAGACATTATTCTGGCTGTCAATGGTCAAGAAATTCCTTTAGGTAAAGACGCAACTACATTATTAACAAAGGAAATTCAGAGTCACCCTAATCAAGAAATTGACCTGAAAATTCAACATGAAAATCAACAAAATCATCTGAAAATCACACCTAAACAAGGTACTGACGGTAAAGGTGTCGTCGGCATTGAATTAGTAGCCAATGGTAAAGCAAACTATCGTCGTCCTCAAAATATTACAGAGATTTTCCAAGTTGCTGCTAATCGTTTTCAACAGTTAGTTGTAGGCACATTTAAAGGTTTTGGACAGTTAATTACTAATTTTGGAAACACTGTCGGGCAAGTTTCAGGACCTGTGAAAATTGTGCAAATTGGCGCACAATTAGCCGCTAGTGATCGCACAAATTTATTCTCTTTTGCCGCAATTATTAGCATTAATTTGGCAATTATTAATATTTTGCCTCTTCCGGCTTTAGATGGTGGACAATTAGCCTTTTTATTTATTGAAGGTTTATTTGGTAAACCTTTACCTAACAAAATTCAAGAGGGTGTCATGCAAACTGGTTTATTCTTACTTTTAGGATTGGGTATTTTCTTAATTGTTAAAGAAACAACTCAGTTAGAATGGGTGCAAAAATTGTTACAGTAAAGTTAACATGATCACCTGACTACTAATACCAAATTATGATGAAGCTGCAAAAATCAAGTTTTAAAAATAATTCACCGCAGATAAATACGGATGATTATTTTTCTGTGCAGCCTCACATAAAATTGGTATGATAACTAACCACTCAAAATTGAAAATTGATTGACTCGTAAATCATTAACTAAAAAACAACGGGCCTTAGAAATTCTCTCCCGTCTTCACTATCTTTATCCAGATGCAACCTGCTCTTTAAACTACTCAACACCTGTACAATTATTAGTAGCAACTATTCTTTCCGCTCAATGTACGGATGAGCGTGTGAATAAAGTGACACCAGCCTTATTTGGGCGTTTTCCTGATGCAAAAGCTTTAGCAAATGCTGATATATTAGAATTGGAGGGGTTAGTTCGCTCAACAGGTTTTTATCGTCACAAAGCCAAAAATATCAAAGCTGCTTGTGAGATGATTGTTAATGATTTTAACTCTATTGTTCCTAATCAAATGGAACAATTATTAAAGCTTCCGGGGGTAGCACGCAAAACCGCAAATGTGGTTTTAGCCCATGGGTATGGTATTAATGCTGGAGTGACGGTAGATACTCATGTTAAGCGCTTGAGTCAACGTTTGGGGTTAACAAAAAATACTGAACCAGTGGGAATTGAAAAAGATTTGATGCAGTTATTACCCCAACCAGACTGGGAAAATTGGTCGCTTAGATTAATTTATCACGGTCGGGCTGTATGTAAATCACGCTCTCCTAATTGTGATATTTGTAACCTAGCGGATTTGTGTGCAATGAATCTGTCCGTCCCACAGTCCCAGAGTCCCAGAAAGTGATATTTGGAAGTATGGGTGGTGAAAATTTTCCTATTTTCCCTATAATTGTCCAGGAGGGTGTACTATAGAAAATAGTGTCTTTAATTAAGTTAGGGAATTCATGGCCAAGAAGAGTATGATTGAGCGCGAGAAGAAACGCGCTAAAATGGTGGAAAAATACGCCCAAAAGCGGGAAGCACTATTAGAAGAGTTCAGAAGTGCAGAATCTCCATTACTGAAACTAGAAGTTCACCGCAAAATTCAACAGTTACCCCGTAACAGTGCGCCTACACGCAAACATAACCGTTGCTGGTTAACCGGTCGTCCTAGAGGTGTATACCGTGATTTTGGACTATCTCGGAACGTACTGAGAGAATGGGCCCATGAAGGTCTTTTACCTGGTGTTGTTAAGTCTAGTTGGTAGTTGGTAGTCAGTGGTCATAATGACTAATGATCAATAACCACTGACCAATAGTTAAGATACTATTTAGTATTGACCACAACAATGATCAATTCCCAGGCTATCTAATAGTAGATCGCTAACGGCGTTGGCGATCGCAAACTCCCCAAAAAAGCTTTTAGAAAAATCATAGCACTGCATTTCTGTGACAATGGCAATTACTAGAGAACCTAAGTCGTTTTCACCTTCCATACGTTGTCTAACAAAAATCTGTGATGCGCGTTGAGCAATATTTTGATTAATTGCTTCAGGAATAAACTCGTTATCAAGCCAATGTAGTAAGTTTTGTTGTAACCATTCTCCTTCTTGCTGGGGATTTTCCGAAGGTGGTAGGGTAATGGGTGGAATTGTTTGAGTCATGTTTGTATATTTTAAATAGATTTTGTTTACCAGGGTAATCTCTGAAAAAACGCAACGGAATACTGATAACAGTCCATTGCTTTCAGATGGGTATTTTTTTGGGATGATTCACTCAATTATGGAATATGATGTTAGTGCTATTATTCGCAGTTATGCCCAAGGTTATTTTCTCATGGCTGATGAAAATAATCATCTAGCATGGTATGAAAGTCGGGAACGAACTTTAATTCCTTTGGATGAAAAATTTCGCTATCCTAAGTCATTACAGCGAGTTCTCAACCAAGAACGGTTCACTGTAGCAATTAACCGTGACTTTCTGGGGGTAGTGGATGGATGTGCTAATCGTGACATAACTTGGATTTCTCCAGAATTAAAAAAGATATATTGGTTACTTTACAAGTCAGGATATGCTTATAGTTTTGAAACATGGTTTGGCGATCAATTAGCAGGGGGAATTTTAGGGATTGTGATTGGTGGTGCTTTTATTGGTGAATCTATGTTTTTCAACATTTCTGAAGGTTCTAAAGTCGCAATGGTGAAATTAGTAGCCAGATTGCGTCAAAGGAAATTTTTGCTATTTGATGCCCAAATGATGAATCCCCATTTATCTAGATTTGGCGCTTATAATATCAGTAATAGTGAATATCATCTTTTGTTGAAACAGTCCGTACAATTTCCTTGTTCTTTAATTTAACTTGAAGTTTGGTCTTGGTCATTAGTAAAAATTCTTGTTCAAAACAGAAAATTACCCATTACCCATTACCCATTACTTATTACCCATTACCCATTACCAATCACCAATCACCAATCACCCATTACCAATTAGAATCAGATTAGATTATTCATTATCAAGCCATCAAGAACCATGCCCTCTGATATTGCTGTTGAAAAGAAAAAGTTAAAAAATCCACCTTTGCAAATGCACTACTTAGGTGATCGGGTTTTGCGTCAACCGGCAAAGCGTGTTACCAAAATAGATGATGAACTTCGCCAATTAGTGCGCGAAATGCTACAAACTATGTATAGCTCAGATGGCATTGGTTTGGCTGCACCTCAAGTTGGTATTAATAAACAGCTAATTGTCATTGATTGTAAACCAGATGACCCCACCCATGAGCCATTAGTATTAATTAACCCTACCATTAAACAGGTGGGTAGTAAGCTCTGTGTGGCTCAGGAAGGGTGTTTGAGTATTCCCAACGTCTTTTTAGATGTAAAACGGCCAGAAGAGGTGACAATAGCCTATAAAGACGAGTATGGCCGTCCGCAAATATTAAAGGCCAATGATTTACTTGGTCGTTGTATTTTACATGAATTAGATCACCTCAATGGCGTGGTATTTGTAGATCGGGTAGAAAATTCCTTGACTTTAGCCCAGGAGTTATCTAAAAATGGCTTTTCATATCAAGCGGTCAAACCAGTAGCATAGGGTGGTCTAGTAGTGTATTTAACTCCAAAAAGCGGTTTATTTTTAGGCGGTGCTTGTGTAGCAGCTATTGCGGCTGTTGGTTCGGTTTTTGAACTGAGTTACGGAGAACCAGATTTTGGTGTCCTAACTACCGCTATTATTCTAGCTTTGAGCATTCCTCTGGCCGCATTCTTTTTTATTGCCGCAGTTAGGGATGCACGGGCTAATATGAAATAAGCATCAGGTATGTAAATTACCCACCACTTCCCTTAGGGTAAGTGGGGGCTTTTAAAGCCCAGAGTTTACCCGACTAAGTGTTAAATCACTACGATTTTCAGGTCAAAAATTCACAGGAATGACATTAGTTAACGATTCAACTGGCGAAGTTGTATTTGCTGCTGAATTAAAACATAGAGGCTTTGCAATTAGAGATGCTTTAACTTCTAGAAGGCAATTAAGACGTTCTAGACGTGCAAGAAAAACTCGTTACAGACAACCAAGGTTCTTGAATAAAACCCGTCCAGAA
>OMJF01000025.1 GCA_900299285.1 Anabaena sp. 54
ATTTCCAATCATATACAGCAGTTTTCATGTATTTGAGCCACAATTATTAGACCTAACCCCCAGCCCCTTCCCTACCAGGGAAGGGGAGTAAATCAAAGCTACAAGAGGTCGGTTTGTGGTTTATTTACCTGAAAATAGCTGTAAAAACCCTCTTTTCCTCTCTTCCTATCCTTAGGGAACACTTCGGTGAACGTGTCTTTTGCGTCCTTTGCGTCCTTTGTGGTTTGTTTCTTAGATATTCAATGCTCACGCAAAGAAACAGAAAATGATGTTTTACAATAAAATCAACTTCCCGTTGAACAACAACACTTTGGACAACCAGGGATCACTGATTATCGTAATCCTCGCCTTGCTTGTGATTCACACATTACCCAGCCTCAAAACAAACAGAATTGCTATATGACTAAAAATAATTTATTTACCTACAAAAAACCCCAGCTATTATTAGCAATTCTCTCTTTTATTACTTCTTGCTTTTTCCCTATTCTGCCATCAAAATCCCAAAATATCCCCCTACCTTCTCAAGCACCTTTAGAATTAGATTTACTCACCCAACCACAAGATAATATCATCACGTCTAAAACTATTCATCCCCAAAAATTGACAATTCCTAGTTTATGGTGGTCTCAGGAAAACTCGGAAAACAAACTTTTGGATAATTGGATAGTTTACCCACCAGTTTCCCAGTCCGAACCCCCACGGGTAGATTTAATTGTTAATCAGCAAATTTGGATTTTATTAGATTATTTGGAACAGTATGTTTTTATCAATCGTTTGGGAACTATAGCCAGTAAATCTGGTTATAATATTCGAGTTTTTGACTATCAAAAAGAACTTTTAGCAACCTACACTTGTAATTTTACTCAAACTCCCGTTTACTGTAGTATTCAGATGAATAATCAAAGCAAATTTGGTTTGCGTCCCTCTTTCTAAAATTACGATTTTTTCATCTTCATAAATAGATATTCATACTCTTTTGTTACTGCTGGGGGTAGGGGAAGTAAAAATTCACTTTTGGCAAAAACTTCCGAATTATTCAATAACAAGTTCTGTAGGGGCTTCTGGATGTCTCTGATGGCGATATTATTGTCAATGGGAGAATTGCTTTTAGTTAGTAAAGCAATTTGCTTAGATGTATTCGGTTGTAAACAAAAATCTAGCCATTTATATGCTAAAATATCATTACTAACTCCTGTAGGACTTACCCATAAGTCTGTCCAAATTGCTGTTCCTGACTGGGGAACAACTGCGGTAAATTTTTGATAACGATTAATCATCCCAATGATATCATTTGACCATCCTACTGCTAACCAAGTATCCCCAATAATTAATGGTTCTAAATAGTTGGTAGAATCATAAAATTTAACTTGTTTATTTAATGCTTGTAATTCTGATTCTAAGGAGGAAATTTGATTAATATTTTCGGTATTATAAGATTTTCCTAATTTCTTCAAAACTAAACCAATTACTTCTCGCGGATGATTAAGTAAGGAGATCCGATTTTCTAATTCACTACGCCATAAATCACTCCAATCTCTCGGTTTCCATCCTAATTTTTCAAACTTTTCTTGATTATAAACAATAACTGTATTCCCCCAACGGTAAGGAATACCCCAAATTTTCCCTTCCTGATCATGCTTAACTAATTGTTGCCATTTTTCATCTAAGTTAGCTAAATTTTTGATATTGTCTGTTGACAATGGTTGAATCAATTTCTGATTAATTGCTGCTTGTAACCAATAATCTCCCAATGTTACCAAATTTGCTGGAAATAATTTCTGATTTTTATTATTTGGTGGTTTTTGCCAAGTTTGCAATAATTTAAATAATGCCTCAATCTGATCAATTGGCGTAAATTTTAATTTACCCCCTGACTCTACACTTTTCCGAAACTGATTAACTATTTGACCAGGAATGGAATTTTTTAATAGCTGTACATTCAGAGGTGCTTGCTTTGTCTCGCACCCAATTATGACTTGAGAAAGTGCTAAAGTAGTTGTACCTAATAAAAAAGATCGCCTGTCCATTGATTTTACATTTAAGACAACAGTAAAGAGGCAAGAGTAAGCAAGTTTTCAGCGATTTTACGTTTCTTGACAAAGTTTGGTTTTATTATGTTAACCTAACTTTTGTCGCTACTACAAAAACAAAGTTCACCTGGGTGGACTTTAGGTCAATCGCTAATTAATTTATAATTTATTGGGCTTCTTGATACATAATCTCTTGGAAATGAATCAAATCTTTTTGCGGGTCAGCCAAACTAACTTTTACTAATAAATTTTCTCCCAAACTGACAGAACGCCGAAAGGACATAGGCAATTGTAAACCTAGATCTTCTAATAAAATTAGTGCTAAATTGCTATCTTCACGTAACCACATCAATACTGTCACCTGCCAAATTTCTTCAGGATGACGACGTAAATATTCTAAAGCATAATATCTATTAGTTTGTCGTTCTACCATCGTTGCTTCTTGAGTGGCGCTGCTGACTGTCATCATTACCTCTTTGAGTTGTTCTGCAGAGAATGGTAAACCTTCACCGCGTAAATGTGCTTTCAATTGGAAATGAGTCAGTAAGTCGCTATAACGGCGAATAGGAGAAGTAGCTTGTGTATAAGTATCTAAACCCAACCCAGCATGACGCACAGGGGTAATACTTATTTCACTCTTAGGCATACAACGACGCATCGCACAGGAACGGACAAAACCGGCTGGTAGTTGTAGTAATTCTTCCTCTGGTGGTAATTCCGGTTGAGGTTGACCGCGAAAAGGCAGGGGGATATTATGGGTTTGACCATAACGGGCTGCGACTTCTCCAGCAAGAATCATCATTTCTGCTACTAGTTGCCTGGACAAAGAATCATCTAAAATATCAATATTTATATCATCGTCCTTGACTTTGATCATTGCTTCTGGCATATTGATGCTAATAGCCCCTTGACCATAACGCCAATTTTTGCGGATTTTTGCCCAATTAGCGATCGCCTCAATTTCTGGTTCTGCTTTTACTCCCAATTCCAACATCTCATCTACATCTTCATAAGTGAGACGATAGGTAGGCTTAATTAAACCAGTATGGATACAATAATCTTCTACGCACCCAACTTGATCTAAAATTACCCCAAAACTGAGGGCGCAACAAACTTTCCCCTGTACCAAACTCATCGGACCTGTAGCTAACACCTCTGGAAACATGGGAATCATCCCCGTAGGTAAATAAACCGTACTCCCCCGTCTTCTGGCTTCCAAATCTAATTCATCATCTGGTATTAATAACCTAGTAGGATCGGCTATATGTATCCACAACCGTTCTTTTCCGTCTGGTAATACCTCCCAACTCAAACCATCGTCTATTTCCGTCGTACTTTCATCATCAATGGTGTATACCTTGAGATGTGTAAGATCAAGACGGTTTGTGTCTAAATCTGTGCTAGAGAAATCCAAACGTTCTTGCGCCACTTCTAATACCTTATGGGGAAATTGAACAGAAATTGATGAACGGCGCAGAAACAGGTTTTCATGAGGATCCCACCAACCCAAATCTATCAACAGTTGAAAAGCACCCTGGGGCGTAGCAGAACGTCCCAGCAAATTCATAGTTTCTAATACTGAGGCTGGAGGCGGACAAGCACGGGCTAAAGAGTCGTAATTTACCTTCAGCGTGATTACATCTGCCAGCAGAGTTGCATACTTTTCTAAAGCTTCTAAACGCTGGCGATCTATTCTTTGCCATTCTACCACTTCGCCCTCAAGTGCCTGTTCTACACGGGCTAAAAATTCCTGCTGTCCCTTTGCTTTTTGTGATTCTACAGCCATCTGGTGCTTCCGTTCTGCTACCTGGGCTGCGCTGCGTGGCTCATAAGCCTCCCCTTTTTGCTTAAAATAGAGTTTATCCTCTGATAGCAAACAATGGGCTGCATAACACTGGGGAGGGGCTGATTCCGAAAACAGTAGATTGGCCATTTGGTGAGGGGTGACAGTTTCCCCATCTTCAATGAGTAGTTCCCATGCTACTTCCAAGCTCGACGGATCTAAATAAGGTTGGACTTGATTTAAAAACTCAGCAATTTCGCCTGGTTTATAGATTTGTCCGCTAACTGTGTAGGTAAATTGGCGCGGTGCGAGGCTGTGGGATTGACCACGTTCATCTACTACAAACCAACGAGTTTTCCCATCTGGACGATCTACCACCCCCAGACGGCGATCGCTTTGAACCCTAAATTCAACTAACGTCCCCTTATCCACAACTGTCGTACTTTAATATTTTTAGATTTTTACACTGGAGATTCGGGATTAAATAACCAGTATCTAATCCTTTTCTGCCCATTATCCCATTAATTTTAATTAATTGTTAAATTTTAGATTTTGGACTCAAAGTAACCGCGCAATATCCATGCAACCGCCACTTTTCTTGGATGATCTTCCAAAATCCAAAATCCAAAATCTTTTTAACCTTCAGCGTTAATGAAGGGTAACAAAGCCACAATCCGCGCCCGTTTAATAGCTAGAGTCAGCGCCCGTTGTTGCTGACAAGTTAACCCAGTAATTCTCCGAGGTAGTATTTTACCCCGTTCGGTGAGAAACTTCCGCAACAAATCTACATCTTTATAATCAATGACTTCCCCTGGTTTAATGGGAGAAAGACGACGACGATAGTAACTCATTCTTACTTAATTTCCTTGTGAACTGTGTGTTTGTTGCAGTGGGTACAGAACTTTTTCAGTTCTAAACGGTTGGTTGTGTTCCGACGGTTTTTAGTGCTGGTATAGCGGGATACACCAGGGGAACGTTTATCTGGATTTGTTCGACACTCGGTGCATTCTAGTGTCACTATTATACGCGCACCTTTACTCTTAGCCATAAACTTACAAAATGTAAAGCCTGGAGACAATTAACACAAATTGCCATTATCTCACATTTGACTGAAATTTTTCAACCAGTCTTTTAATTTTTAGATCTAAAGAATAACCACGTTGGGAGGAAACTATGATCATCCGAAAAAAGCGGTCATGGAAGGACTGACGCATTTGAGTATCAGATAAAGCAGCGCCGCCGTCAATGATTAGGGGAAGCAATAACACGATAAGCGGGATTAAGGATGATATTAGCCAAAAAAATGGATAATAATAAGCTAGAAAAGCAAATAACTCCTTCTCGCAGCAATAATGTCTGAAATTGGGGGATTCTATTGACTATTTCCCCGTTTGCGACTTCTAGGATTTTTAAATCAAATTTTTTGTAGGTCGGGTTAAGCGACAGCGTAACCCGACGTTTATGTTGGGTTTCAGCGACAGCGTAACCCGACGTTTATGTTGGGTTTCATGCTTCAACCCAACCTACTTTATTCGTAGGTCGAGTTAAGCAACAGCGTAACCCGACGTTTATGTTG
>OMJF01000026.1 GCA_900299285.1 Anabaena sp. 54
ACCCAACCTACTTTTTATTAAGTCATAATAACGACAGCGCAACCCCACAATATAATTGATCATGTTGGGTTTCCTGGTGTCAACCCAACCTACTTTTTGCTGATTTTTTCCAAATCCATACCATACATTATATGAATAATCTACAAACCTACATCCAAGAAGTTACACAAATTTATCAACAACAAAATGCTACAGAACATACTTATCGCCCAGCATTAAAAAAATTAATAGAATCTTTAGATTCTCAAATTCAAGCTATTAATGAACCGAAAAGAATAGCTTGTGGTGCGCCAGATTTTGTGATTAAAAATGGTATTTTAGAAATTGGACATATTGAAGCTAAAGATATTGGTATTTCTCTTAAAAAAGTGGAAAAAACTGCTCAAATGGGTCGTTATTTTGATGCTTTGGGTAATTTGATTTTAACTGATTATTTAGAATTTCGTTGGTATGTGCAAGGAGAATTAAAATTATCTGCTTCTTTAGGGACAATTGATAAAAACAAAAAAATCAAAATTGATAAACAAGGGATACAGGAAGTTGACCAACTTTTACAGCAATTTTTATTAACTAAAGTTCCGCAAATTACCACACCCAAAGAATTAGCTAAACGCATGGCTAGTTTAGCTCAATTAATGAGAGATGCAATTCAAACGGCTTTATATGATGTAGATAAAGGAGGAACTTTACGGGAACAATTGGAGTCATTTCAAAGAGTATTAATTAAGGACTTAACCGTTGAACAATTTGCGGATATGTACGCCCAAACTATTTGTTATGGTTTATTTGCAGCTAGATGTAATACTGATAATATTCAGAATTTTTCACGGGAAAATGCAGCTTTTAAACTACCAAAAACTAACCCTTTTTTAAGAAGTATTTTCGGACAAATTGCAGGTCCTGATTTAGATGAGAGAATTACTTGGGCGGTGGATACTTTAGCGAATATTCTGCAACAAACAGAAATGGCAGAAATTCTTAAAGACTTTGGTAAACGTACCCGCAAAGAAGATCCTGTTGTCCATTTTTATGAGACTTTTTTGGCAGAATATGATCCCAAAATGCGGGAGTCAAGAGGGGTTTATTATACTCCTGAACCTGTGGTTAATTATATTGTGAAAAGTGTAGATTATATTCTCAAACATAAGTTTAATATTAGTAAAGGTTTAGCAGATGCTAAAAAGATTAAAATTGCTAATCCCAAGGGTGAGGGAACTATCGAAACTCATCAAGTTTTGATTTTAGATCCTGCGGTGGGTACGGGAACTTTTCTGCACGGTGTGATTGATTTTATTTATGATCAGTTTAAGTCTCAAAAGGGGATGTGGTCAAGTTATGTGAGTCAACATTTATTACCTCGATTATTTGGGTTTGAGTTATTGATGGCACCATATACTGTAGCACATATGAAACTAGGGTTACAGTTGCAAGAATTGGGTTATGATTTTAGTTCTGATGAAAGATTAAGGATTTATTTAACTAATACATTACAAGAGTCTTTTCAGATTCCTGCTGCTGATGGTTTTATGAATAGAATTAGAGATGAAGCAGCAGCAGCAAAGGATATAAAACAAGATGTTCCAGTAATGGTAATTTTAGGAAATCCTCCTTATTCTGGACATTCTGTAAATACTGGAGATTGGATTAAAAATCTTTTAAATGGTAAGGATACTATTTATAATAGTAGCACGGAAAGTTATTTTGAAGTAGATGGTAAATCTTTAGGTGAGAGAAATCCTAAATGGTTAAATGATGATTATGTGAAATTTATTCGCTTTAGTCAGTGGAGAATTGAAAAAACAGGTTATGGGGTGTTAGCATTTATTACCAATCATGGATATTTAGATAATCCTACTTTTCGGGGAATGCGTCAAAGTTTAATGAAAACCTTTGATGAAATTTATATTTTAGATTTGCATGGTAATAGTAAGAAAAAAGAAGTTTCTCCTGACGGTTCAGGAGATCAAAATGTTTTTGATATTCAACAAGGGGTAGCAATTGCTATTTTTATTAAATATCAAACCAAAGGAAAAAATATTCAAAAAGAATTAGCAACAGTTTATCATGCTGATTTATGGGGTGCTAGACAAGTTTATGAAAATAAACAGTTAGTTGGTGGTAAGTATCATTGGTTGGCTGAAAATGATTTACAATCTACTAATTGGGAAAAGTTAGAACCAACCACACCATTTTATTTATTTAAACCGCAAAATGTGGATTTAAAAACAGAATATCAAAGATATTGGCAAATTAACGCGGTGATGAAAGTTAATGTTTTAGGTTTTCAAACCCATAGAGATCATTTTGCGATTGATTTTGATGGCGAAAATATTACCCGACGATTTAGAGAACTACGAGAAAATGATTTATCTAATCAAGATTATGCTGATAAGTATGATATTCAAGATAATCGAGATTGGAAATTAGATCAAGCTCGTCAAAAAATTCGCGCAGATCAACAATGGCAAGATAAAATAATTAGTTGTTTATATCGTCCCTTTGATTGGCGTTATTGTTACTATAGTGATGTAGCAATGGATTATCCTAGAAGAGACTTAATCAATCATGTTGTTAGAAAAGATAATTTAGTATTTAATTTACCAAGAATAGTGAAACTAAAACAATGGAGACATTCATTAATATCAAATGTTCCTTGTACAGCTATTTCTATGGATATCAATGGTTCTTATGTTTTTCCTTTTTACCTTTATCCAAATAATACCCCTAGTCTTGATAACAATATTGTTAATCAGTCTAATCAACGTACACCAAATTTATCCCCAGAATTTATTACACAATTCTCTCAAAACCTAGATTTAGAATTTATTTTTGATGGAAAGGGAGATCAAAAACAAACATTTGGACCAGAGGATATTTTTAACTATATTTACGCTATCTTTCATTCTCCTATTTACCGTCAACGCTACGCCGAATTTTTAAAGATTGATTTTCCTCGTGTTCCTTTAACTTCTAATGCTGCGCTTTTTTGGGAATTGGTAGACAAGGGTGATAAATTAGTACAATTACATTTAATGAAAATCACAGTAACGGAAATTTCTACTTATCCTGTTGACGGGTCTAATATCGTGGAACAAGTCAAGTATAATGAAAATAATCAACAAATATGGATTAATTCTGAACAGTATTTTGATCAAGTTCCCACTCAAATCTGGAATTTCTATATAGGTGGTTATCAAGTTTGTCAAAAGTGGCTAAAAGACAGAAAAGGAAGAGAATTGAATTTTGATGATTTAACTCATTATCAAAATATTATTTCCATCATATCGGAGACTATAAAGATTATGCAAGATGTTGATAAAATTATTGATAAATATGGAGGTTTTCCGTTAAGCAAGTAGGCTTAATTAATTGTTGTGGAACAGGCTTCTAGCCTGTGGACGGACAATATAGCCCGTTGATAAGTGTGAGGTGATAAAATGCGAGCTTTTGTGACTGGTGGTACAGGATTTATTGGTTCTCATCTTGTGCGATCGCTATTACAATCAAAATACCAAGTTACAGCTTTAGTGCGTTCTAATAGTAACCTAGAGAATTTACAGGGTTTGGCTGTAGATATTGTTAAAGGTGATATAAACGACGCGAATATTTGGGAACAGATGCGAGGGTGTAATTACTTATTTCATGTAGCCGCCCATTATTCATTGTGGCAAAAAGATCGGGAATTACTATACATTAATAATGTAAAGGGAACGCGCAATATTTTAGCCGCAGCTAAAAAAGCGGGAATTGAACGTACAGTTTATACTAGTTCTGTTGCAGCCATTGGTGTGGGAAAACCTGGAGAAATCGTCAATGAAAGCCATCAAAGTCCGGTAGAAAAATTGGTGGGAAACTACAAAAAATCGAAGTTTTTAGCCGAACAGATAGCAATAGAAGCAGCTAATCAAGGTCAGGATATTGTGATAGTAAATCCTAGTAGTCCCATTGGTCCACTAGATATTAAACCTACACCAACTGGTGATATTGTTCTACGGTTTTTGCGGAGACAAATGCCTGCCTATGTGGACACAGGATTAAATTTTATTGATGTGCGGGATGTAGCTAAGGGACATTTATTAGCTTTAGAAAAGGGGAAAAAAGGCGATCGCTATATACTAGGTAATCAAAATTTGAGCTTCAAACAACTCCTAGAACAACTGTCCCAAATCACGGGTTTACCAGCACCGCAAACATCTATACCAGATTGGATACCTCTCACAGTCGGCTGGGTAGAAGAAAAAATCCTCGCACCTCTAGGGAAAACCCCAACAGTTCCCATAGATGGTGTTCGCATGGCACAGCAACCAATGTATTATGATACTTCTAAGGCTATCCGCGAATTAGGTTTACCTCAGTCCCCCCTGAATGTAGCGCTCAAGGATGCTATAGATTGGTTTGTGTCTCATGGTTATGTGAATAGGTGACAGAAATTGACTACCAATTACCAATTACCAATTACCAATTACCAAACAAATTGAGGAGTGTTAGTTTCATGGCGATTAATCTACAACAAGCAATAGATATAGGTAAGTATTTAGTTACACAACGCTTATTAGGGCGGAAACGCTTTCCCCTGGTATTAATGCTAGAACCGCTGTTCCGGTGTAATTTAGCTTGTACAGGTTGCGGTAAAATCCAGCATCCAGTGGAAATACTCAAGCAAAATCTCACCCCCGAACAGTGTTTTGCAGCAGTAGAAGAATGCGGCGCACCGGTTGTTTCCATTCCCGGAGGAGAACCATTATTACATCCGCAAATAAGTGAAATTGTTGAGGGTTTAATTGCACGCAAGAAATATATTTACTTGTGTACAAATGGTTTATTACTAGAAAAAAGTCTCGATAAATTTCAACCTTCTCCCTATCTCACCTTTAGTGTACATTTAGATGGAATGCGAGAATGGCATGATAAATGTGTAGACAGAAAAGGGGTTTTTGATACTGCTGTTCAAGCAATTCGCGCAGCTAAAGCAAAGGGTTTTCGTGTCGCTACCAATACGACTATTTTTGAAGGTTGTAATGTTGAAGAAATGCAGGAGTTTTTCGATTTTCTGGAAACATTGGGAACTGACGGGATGATGATTTCTCCTGGTTACAGTTATGAATGGGCCCCAGATCAAGATCATTTTCTACAAAGAGAACAAACCCGCGCTTTATTTAGAGAAATTCTCGCACCTTACACCTCTGGAAAGAAAAACTGGAACTTTAATCATAATCCTTTATTCTTAGATTTTCTCATTGGTGAAAAAGACTATGAATGTACTCCTTGGGGTAGTCCTAGTTACAGTGTTTTAGGTTGGCAAAAACCTTGTTATTTGTTGAATGAAGGTTATTATCAAACATTCCAAGAATTGTTAGATAAAACTGATTGGAGTCAGTATGGCCGCGCTAGTGGTAATCCCAAATGTGCTGATTGTATGGTACATTGTGGTTATGAACCCACAGCAGCAATGGACGCAATGCAGCCGAAAAATATTGCCCGTTCTCTAACTACTGTATTTGGGAAGTAACAGTCTGAATCAGGATTTACAGGATTTAAGGATGTACAGGATTAAATAATTAAATAATAGTTAAGTGATATTTAATCTTGTTAATCTTATCATCTAGAAAATCCTGATTCTGACGACTTTTCAAATAAATAAGACCCAATTTTTATCTACTTTCGTTTCCTCTGTGGTTCGTTGATATAAACAGACAAAAGAGATATAAAAATATGACCTCACAACTATATGAAACTGATTTTTATGCTTGGACATTGGAACAGACAAAATTATTAAAGCAAGGGGAACTAAATCAACTTGATATTTTAAATTTAATAGAGGAAATTGAATCTTTGGGTAAGCGAGAAAAGCAAGAATTAAGAAACAGACTAGGGATTTTAATTGGACATTTACTAAAGTGGGAATATCAAAGCGGTAAACGTAGTAACAGTTGGAAAGCGACAATTAGAGAACAACGTCGTCGCATTAAAGAACATTTACAAGAAAACCATAGTCTAATATCTTACCTATTAGAAGTAGTTATTTCTGCTTATCAAGATGGTGTAGATTTAGCAATTCAGGAAACTGATTTACCTGATACCACTTTTCCTAGTGAAAATCCTTATAGTATTTCTCAAATTCTTGATCCTGCTTTTTTAGTGAATCAGGGGGAATAATAACCAAATGGTAACTGAGAGTTTTGACACTAATATGGGAAAAAAAGTTGTCAAAATACTTGGCAAATAAAATATCATCTGCTATACTAGTTTCATACCCAAAAACCTAATCCCCTAATCCCCTGTCCCTACGGGGATGTAGAGACGTTCCTCGGATCGTCTCTACTCTTTTATATTGATATTGCAGGTTTCTGAAATTTTAGATATTGAATTTTCAACCTAAAACCCAAAATCCAAAATCTAGTTAGTCTGATCTAATCAGCATTAAGAATCTTGGGAACTCGGAAAAAATCACCTTCCTGTTGAGGTGCGCTGTTGAGGATTGCTTCTCTTTCAGGATATGGTTGAAGAATGTCCTCTCTGGTGACATTACTGACATCAATAGCTCTGGTTGTTGGCGCAATATTAGTAACATCCAGTTGATTTAGTTGTTCAATATAATCCAGAATACTACCCAATTGAGTGGTAAATTGTGCTTCTTCATCTGCTGTCAATTCTAAACGAGCAAGATTAGCAACTTTACGAACTAGTTGACTATCAATCATAATTTATCAGTTGTTAGTGGTCAGTGGTCAGTGGTCAGTGGTAAGTGGTAAGTTGTCAGTTGTCAGTGGTCAGTTGTCAGTTGTCAGTTGTCATAAAATTAACAACCGACTCATGACTGATTTAAAAGAATACGTCAATTTGCGATCGCCCGGTAGTTTTTAGCCAGTTTTGAGCTTCAATGTAATTATTGGGAGCCATACGAATTGCTCGAATCCAATAATCCGCTGCTTGATCAAACAATGCTTCACCACCGTCATGATCCCCGCTTTCCTTAGCTTTTTCACCTTGAAAATGATAAATTACAGCGATATTATTTAAAGCTTGGGGTAATTGTGGATTTAACTCAATAGCCTGATGATAAAACTCTAAAGCCTTGTTATGATCACCGTTACTGGCATAAATCAAACCCATATTATAAAGAATATAACCGCGATCATTGGGGTCTTCTTCCATTTCCAAGGCTTCTGTATAATAGTCTAGTGCTTCAGCATACTCACCCTCTGCTTGTGCAGACATTCCATCTCGGTAATAAACAAATGCCTCTTTAGCTTTTTTGTTGGTTGGCAATATCTTGAGGATGATATCTGCCATTACTGTAAAGGATTTGTCAACAAAGTTATCGTTTTTCTGTGTTCTTGGCATATTAACCTTTTTGGTTACTCAAATCAAGCATAATGCTAATTTAACTGATTTGTGGAGGTTTGAGTGAGGCAGGAGAGAAGAGACATAATTTTTATAGAATATTTAACCGCAGATAAACGCAGATAAACGCAGATAAAGAGGGATAAATTATCAGAAATATTTCCACTATAAATAAATTATTTAAATGCTTTAATTTAAAGCTTGACAATATGATCACTATCTGTAAATAATTAATCAAATCAGATCCAAAACTATTCCCATAAATTGATGATTAAGTCCCTAAAACTACCCCAAAAATTAATGCTACTTGGTGCAGGAGAACTAGGCAAAGAATTTGTAATTGCTGCTCAACGTTTAGGTAATTATGTGATTGCTGTTGACAGATATGCTAATGCTCCTGCTATGCAAGTAGCTGATTGTGCAGAAGTTATTTCTATGTTGAGTGCTGATGATTTAGAAGCAGTAATAAATAAACATCAGCCTGATTTTATCATTCCCGAAATTGAAGCTATTAGAACCGAAAAATTACAGGAATTTGAACAAAGAGGAATTACAGTTATTCCCACAGCAGCGGCCACTAACTACACCATGAACCGCGACAGAATTAGGGAATTAGCCCACAAAGAATTAGGAATTAGAACTGCTAAATATGGTTATGCAGTTACTTTAGAAGAATTAATTACTATTTCTGAAGAAATTGGTTTTCCTAATGTTGTTAAACCTGTGATGTCATCTTCTGGAAAAGGTCAATCTGTAGTTAATGATAGAAATCAAGTAGAAAAGGCTTGGCATGATGCTATTTCTAATTCTCGTGGTGATAGTCAAAAGGTAATTGTTGAGGAATTTATTAATTTTGAAATTGAAATTACTTTATTAACAATAAAACAATGGGACGCACCCACAATTTTCTGTGATCCTATTGGCCACCGTCAAGAAAGAGGAGATTATCAAGAATCTTGGCAACCCGCAGCTATTTCTGAAGCTAAAATATTAGCAGCTCAAGAAATTGCTAAAAAAGTTACTAATGCTTTAGGAGGTGCGGGAATTTTTGGGGTGGAATTTTTCATCACTAAAGAAGAAGTGATTTTTTCCGAACTTTCTCCCAGACCCCATGATACAGGAATGGTGACATTAATTTCCCAGAATTTGAATGAATTTGAATTACATCTGCGAGCGATTTTAGGTTTACCAATTCCCCACATTGAACAGTTAGGATTTTCTGCAAGTGCGGTAATTTTAGCTTCAGAAAAATCTGATTCTATTGTTTTTACTGGTGTAGCTGAAGCTTTAGCAGAAAAAGATGTAGATATTAAGTTATTTGGTAAACCTACCGCTCATCCCTATCGTCGCATGGGAGTGGCCTTAGCGAAAGGTGGGGATATTCAGGAAGCGAGAGAAAAGGCCACAAAAGCAGCTACTCAGGTGAAAATAAGTAATATGTAAATTAGCTTTTTATTAACTTATATATAGCATTTTGTCAATAGTAAAAGTCCTGAACGAATGAGTATTATATTTTACACTCAATCGTCAGGACTATGATTTTGAGATAAATTTACAAGAATCTAACAGTGACGAAAGTTGAGGGAATGGGAAAAAATTCCCCTGTGTCAATCTTTGGTACTATTATTACCAAACTTATGCAATATTCATCACCTAGTAAAGCAGTTTCTTGACAAGATTATTTTTTGGGTGAAATCAACATCATCATATTTCGCCCTTCTTTCTTAGGTGCTTGCTGTAGTTCACCAAAAGGCTCTAAATCTGTAGCCATCCGCTTAAGCAAGGTTTCTGCCAAGTCACTGTGTTGAATTTCCCGACCTCGGAACATTACAGTAGCCTTAACTTTATCGCCATCTTTGAGGAAGCGTTCGGCTTGCTTGACGCGCACATTATAGTCGTGTTCTTCTATTTTGTAGCGCATTTTTACTTCTTTCACATCAGCCGTGTGCTGCTTCTTCCGGGCTTCCCGCGCCTTCTTTTCTTGCTCAAACTTATATTTCCCATAGTCCATAATTCGACATACCGGCGGGTCAGCTTTATCACTGATTAGCACCAAGTCCAATTCCTTCTCTTCGGCTAATTGTATGGCCTCTTGGGGAGTTATAATTCCCAGTTGTGCGCCATCAGTGTCAATTACCCGAATTTTCGGGAAGCGAATGCGTTCGTTAATTTGGGGCAGATCACGAGTTCTTTTTTTCTCAATCACAGGCATTATGATTAGTGGCAGCTCTTTAGTTAAGAATTTGGGTTGGTCTTGATTTAGTTAGCTTGGTTGAATATGCCGATTAAGGCAAAATACAAGAGTAACTCAGAATTGAAAAATTAGTATCCATCTCTAGTGTAGCTAATTCATACACTAGTTGGAAGTCTCAACATATTTGTTATTCTATTGCTATAGAAAACTTGACAAAACTCGTTCAAAACTTTCTTTAAGTGCTGAACTTTAGGGAAGTTTGATCAAGTATTTGACTATTTAGTTTTGCTATAATTCCACTAAATTAATTTCAATTACATGATTAACACCAATAACTATTATTACATTTTATATTCATAAATACTTAGAAACCTAAGATATCCAGAAGATGCTTCTAGGATAACAAAATTAGGTATACATTGCAAATAATCAAATATAATTTAACATATTAGGAACAAAAAAACAAGGTTAATAATTGCTTAATCATAAAAGAGGGAAAAGTGACGACTGCAATACATTGGCAGCAACGGGTTGGTAATCAAAGAGACTGGGTATGGCGGGGTTGGCAAACTCGTTATACTTATATTCGTCCTGTCAAAGATCATCCAGGACAAACACCATTGATTTTACTACATGGCTTTGGTGCTTCCATTGGTCATTGGCGGCATAATTTAGAGGTATTAGGTCAACACAATACAGTTTATGCTCTAGACATGATTGGATTTGGTGCATCGGAAAAAGCCGCAACTAATTACAATGTGGAATTATGGGTAGAACAAGTTTACGACTTTTGGAAAACCTTTATCGCTCAACCAGTTGTTTTAGTGGGTAATTCCATAGGTTCACTGATTTCTTTAGTAGCAGCGGCTACCCATTCTGACATGGTAAAGGGTATTGTGATGATCAGTTTACCAGATCCCAGCCTAGAACAAGAAATGATCCCGACTGCCTTCAAACCTGTGGTTAGGGGTATTAAAAGTATATTTACCTCCAGATTAATATTAAAACCGATATTCTATTTTGTGCGTCGTCCTAGCGTGCTGCGGCGTTGGGCAGGTTTAGCCTATGCTCATCCTGAAGCGATTAGTGATGAACTGATAGACATTTTAGCAGGACCTCCCCAGGACAGAGGATCTGCCCGTGCCTTTAGAGCCTTATTTAAGGCAACAACAGGAGCTAATTTTAGTCCGAGTGTCAAGAAAATTTTACCAAACTTAACAATTCCCATGTTGTTAATTTGGGGGAAAAAAGATCGATTTGTTCCCCCAAAACTGGCGAATCAATTTCTGCGCTACAATGAGAAACTAGAACTAGTATATCTGGAAGATACGGGTCATTGTCCCCATGATGAATCACCAGAACAGGTTAACGAAGAAATTTTAGATTGGATAGGTAGAATGGGTGATTAAGTTCTTGAGTAACCATGGAAAGTTATTCAATATTGACTTCTGTAGTATCAATATCCGTACTTCCATCAACACCATGAGCGATAGAGACCATTTTAGTGAGAATATCCTGACTGGGAACTTTACCTTTTAATACCACAGTGCTACCTGTTTGAGCAACCCAGAGAGTGTTAATATCATCAAGGTCAGGATCTTGATCAAATGCTAATGCTACGCGCTTTGCTAAACCGCTTTGGTCATATTCTCCGTTTAATCCTATCCGTTCTGGCGGAGTTGTTTGTCTATTAGCATCAGTTATGGGATTAACTTGAGTGCTTTCCGATTGTTCTAAGCCAAAAAGTCTTTGTAACCAACCCATAAATACTGATCTCCTATCATAATTCACTTTTGATAATAATACAAGTCCTTAAAAATAGATATATTTAACTAACAAGATTTTAGAGGTTGTCTTAAAAGTTTATGGCGATTATAAATCGCTACCCTGTCTGCCGACAGGCAGGTACACAAGCAAAGTCCACCTGGGTGGACTAAGGAAAAATTAAGGATTTGAAACCTGCGTAGGCAGGTTTTGTCTGTGTAGATGTGATTTCTAATCGCCC
>OMJF01000027.1 GCA_900299285.1 Anabaena sp. 54
CTGTTGTCACTAGGAGTCCTCTTATGCTCCAGCCAACAACTCCAAAACTATTTTTCTCACTGCTGCTACTGTACCAGTTAGTCGCGCAAAGTGCTGTAAATAAAGGGTTTTATTGTTCTTGATGCCAAATTTATATCAAATTCACTGATGAATTAACGTAAAATCCTTATGGTTGATTATCCCAATCTCTCAATCTTATTTTAAGATAGATAATGGCTGAAAACTTCTTCACTCTTGCCTCTTGCCTAGTGCTATAATGACAATTTTGCCAACCTACTTGTATGACAATCGCGGGCAAGATGCCCGCACTACATTAAAATACGCGATGTTGCAAAGATGGCATTTGTCGGCGTACTTGTTCGAGTCGAGTAGGTTTAATTTCGGCGATCGCTATTCCTGGTTTTTCGCCGGCATCTGCTAAAATTACACCCCAGGGGTCTATAATCATAGCGTGTCCATGGGTTTGGCGACGGTTATAATTAGTACCAGTTTGAGCCGGCGCAATCACATAACAGGTATTTTCTATTGCCCTAGATTGTAACAATACTTGCCAATGATCTTTCCCCGTAAAAGCCGTAAAGGCAGCAGGTATAAATAAAACATCAGCACCGTGACTGGATAAATGGCGATATAATTCCGGGAAACGGACATCATAACAAATAGACAGGCCGATTTTGCCCAAATCAGGGGAAGAATAGACAGAAGGTAATTCTTGTCCAGCTTTGACGGTACTTGATTCTTGATAAGTGTTACCATCAGGGACATTGACATCAAATAGGTGTACTTTTTGATAACGGGCGAGTTCTTGACCGTTAGGACTGACGAGTAACGCTGTATTATAGACCTTACCATTACCATTGACAGGGATAGGGAAGCCGCCGCCGAGAATGGTAACTTGAAAACGTTGTGCCATTTGGTGAAGAAATGTTTCCGTGGCTTGGGCGATCGCACTTCCTTGTGCTATTTTATCTTTTTCTTCACCCATAAAAGAGAAATTTTCTGGTAAACCCACCAATTCTGCACCTTGACGCACGGACAAATCAATTAATTCTTCTGCTTGGTCCAGATTTTTTTGTAAATCTGGTACACTGGTCATTTGAATAGCGGCGGCTAAATAAGACTTCATAGATTCAAGAACAAACGGTAGACTAAAACAATACAGATATTCAATAAGTAGGTTATCGTAAAAAATTGTCGTTATGACAAGAGGGAAGAGAATTGGGGAAATTTTACTTTTTGTTACATACTGTGTTTTTTTGTGCCTCTCGACTTGTATCTTTATATCATATCAGTTTGAACAACTGAAAACACCTATCCTCCGCATTCACCCAACGGTTTAAAATCTAGTTCACAGATGATATTTTTATTGTTAGTGACAGCGAACTAAAAGCTAGATATTATGCTCGATAGTATTACAGACTGGGATTACGGTTAATCCAAATCCCTCTCATTCCTGCTGCTTTAGCACCTTGATAGTCATCCCTGATACTGTCGCCAATGTGCCATGCGTCTTCCGGGGAACAATTGTGCTTTTTTAAAGCGATTTTAAAAATTTCTGGATCTGGTTTAGCGGCGCGGACTTGAGTAGAAATGGTGACAGAGGTGAAATATTCTTTCAGACCTAAACCTTGTAATACTAAATATAAACGGGAATCAAAATTAGATAAAACACCCAATTCTACCCCTAAGCGTCGCCAGTTCATTAAAGCTAAGAGAACATCAGGATAAACATACCAAGGTTCAGGAGTACCGAAGTGAATATAAAGTTCACTAAAAAAAGCGGAAAAATCAGTAAAATCCTTGAGAACACCCGCACATTCAAAAGTATTTAAAGCAATAATGCGCCACCAATCATATTCACGTTGGGGAATATCTTTAATATCTGTATCAGGAAATATAGGAGGTGGTGCTGCTTTAAAGCTTTTAACAAAGTTTTGATCTAAAATTTGGGCGGAAACTTCCACACCAAACTCCTGGGCGATTTGTCGGTAAATTTCACCTACACTAGTTTTCACACCAAACAATGTACCTACAGCATCTAGAAAAATAACTTTGGGTTTTTTCATAACATCATAACAATTAATATCTAAGTTCTCAGTCGGGGCTAAATACACAGCAATCATATCTGGATTTGTTTCATATCTCCAACTGCTTTGAGAAGTTGGAGATATGAATTTATTAGCGATAAATGGCTTGTATTATAGTGCTAAATAACCAATTAAAACCGACTTTCAACTGATGGTTTAAAGTAGGTAAACGATACAGATAAGCCAGACGACGGGCTAAATACGCAAAAGAACCGTCTAATTGCACACCTAAACCTGTGAGGGTAGCGTTATCTATTCCTAAAGCCATCATTTCCCCTAATGGTTGATAGCGGAAGGGAAGGAGAGGACGATTGGTAATAGAAGCCCAGATATTCCATGCGGTATAATCAGCTTGTTGAAATGCGACTTGGGCTGTTGCGGGTACTTGTTTTCCTTCTGCGTCGAGACAGTCTGCTAAATCTCCCAACGCGAAGATCTCAGGATGTTCCAGAACTTGTAATTGGGGTGTGGTGGTAATTTGTCCGCGCTGATTTTGCTTGAGGGGTAAACTTTTCACCACTGGGGAAACCTTTGTTCCCACTGTCCAAATTACTAAATCTACGGGAATGGTGTCTACTTGACTTTTATACTCCAAAGAGATACTATCTTTCTCAATGGCGACTACTTTGGTTTCTAGGTCAATAAATACGCCTTTGCTATCTAAGGCTTTTTTAGCGGCTTCGCGGTTAAATTCTGGAGAAGTTCGTAAAATTTGATCAGCGACTTCAATGAGGCGAAAACGTCCCTTTTTTCCTATTCTATCTGCTAATTTACAAGCTAATTCTACCCCACTGTAACCTCCACCAACTATGGCGACACGGATTTTTTCTGGGTTTTTTGCTTCTAAAATTCGCAGCCGTTCTTCCAATCGGTAAGCGTCAGTAATAGTACGAAATGGATAGGCGTTTGTATTAGCACCAGGAACTAAATCTAGGGGTGTTTCCCCACCTAATGCTAATACTAAGCGGTCATAATTGAGTTCTGATTTATTTGCTAATTGGACTGTTTGCTGGTGGATATCTATAGCGGAAACAGTGGACTGATAAAATTGAATACCTGTTTCTTGGAGTAATTCAGAGTAAGGTGGGGCTATTTCCCAGGTTTGGAGTTCTCTAGTCAGGAGTTCGTAAAGTAGGGGAGAAAAGACAAAGCGATCGCTTTGATCTACTAAAATAATTTCAGGTTTTGGTGTAGATTCCCAGGGTAATTGGCTTAAGCGTAGCGCAGTGTAGAGGCCACCGAAGCCACCACCAAGTATACAAATTTTTGTAGTTGGCTGAGTCATAATTTTTTTTAGCAACTAAATTCCAGTCAGATATTTATTTTAGTGTAACGATTTATTGCGTTTCCTTGCCATTAGCCAACAATCCTGATATTTACCTTCCTGTAGATATCGAAGCTAATTTGAGAGTAGTCAACACCCCTTGAAATTTAATTTTTTATTTTGATCCAGTTTAAATCCTCAAGGGGCAAGTTAACATAGACAAAATCTATCTTGTCAATAACCGCCGTCGTAAATTGTCTAAAGACGTATTTGCACTAACATAACGAATTAAAGAACGTCCGCGAATTGCTCCAAAACGATGTTCAAAACTTGCTACTTGATTTCCAGGACCTGCTAACCCGATATATACTAAACCCACTGGTTTGTTTTCTGTCCCTCCAGTTGGTCCAGCAATTCCCGTAATACTTAAACCCCAAGTAGTTGAAAGACGATTTTTAATACCGATAGCCATTTGTTCAGCCACAGTCGGACTCACAGCGCCAAATTTCTCTATATCTTCTGGTTTAACTCCCAATAATGAGACTTTCGCTGAATTATCATAAGCAATTACACCACCAAAAAAGTAATCAGAACTACCAGGAATTTCTGTTAACATTTGCCCTAGTCCTCCACCAGTGCAAGATTCTGCTACTGATAGGGTTTCCTGGGAAGACCGTAACAAATTACCAACTACGGAAGCCAAGGTGTCATTATCAGCACCGTAATAATCTAAGCCAGCAATTTCTATCAGTTGTTTTTCCACTGGTACAATTAAAGTCTGGGCTGCTGTTGCGTCCGTGGCTTTAGCGGAAATTCTCAATCTGACTTCTCCTTTGCCTGCATAGGGTGCTACTGTGGGATTAGTTAGGTCAAAGTAAGCAGCTACTTTTTCAGCTAAAGCTGATTCTCCAATGCCCCAAAACCTTAAACTGCGGCTATAAATAATTTCTTTTCCCCAACCCTGACTTTTAAGAAAAGGTACGGCTGTTTCCGACCACATTCGATACATTTCGCTAGGAACACCGGGGAATGTAAAAATAGTTAATCCAGTGCGAGGTTGCCAAATAATACCAGGTGCTGTACCTGTGGGGTTGGGTAAAATTTCCGCACCTTGGGGAATTAAGGCCTGTTTGCGATTATTAGGAGACATGACTCGTCCCCTTTGGGCAAATTTTTCGGCTATATCTTCGACAATATCGGCTCGTTCTACTAAAGGAGCGCCAAAAAAATCAGCGATAGTTTCACAGGTGAGATCATCGGGTGTAGGTCCCAAACCACCTGTAAAAATGAGAATTTGTACTCTAGAAGCAGCAATTTCGATAACTTGCTTGAGTCTGTCTGGATTATCACCTACTACTGTTTGATAGTAGTGGGGAATGCCTAATTTTGCTAATTCTTGAGCAAGATATTGGGCGTTGCTATTCAGAATATCTCCTAGTAGCATTTCTGTACCAACACAAATAATTTCTGCGCTCATGGTTGTTTGTGATTATGGGAATAAAGTTAAGTAAGTATTTGATCTAACTGGAAATTTGTAGCTGCGTGAATGGCGGTTAAAATTGCATTGTTGATAGCTAAATCCTTTGTTGATAAGATAATATTTTCTGACATGGTACGTTGAGCAATGACAACAAACAGCCGCCGCCACAAAATTATATACACCTGCCATTTTAAATAACATTCCCGATTCCATTTCATAATTGAAAATATTTAATCGGCGATATTCTTCAGTAATTCTCTCAAGAGAAAGTATTAAATAGGGATTAGCTGAATTAGTCCGTTCTTGTCCTTCATAAAAGGTATCAACTGAGGCAGTAATTCCCAAATAATGCTCAATTTTTAATTCTTGTGCTGCGAGGAAATTCACCTAAATCTTCCTTGCTAAAACCGATATGATATAGCATTTTATTATCCATATTTGTGGAGGTTTTTTACTGCATTCTATCAATTGTCCGATATTGAATTGCTTCTGCTACATGGTGGGGTTTAAGATTTTCATCTTCTGCTAAATCTGCTATAGTGCGTGCTACTTTTAAAATGCGATCGCTTGCTCTTGCGGATAACCCTAATTTCCTAATGGCAGCTTCTAATAAATTACGACTAGGATCATCTAATTTACACCATTTTTGCAGATGACGACTTTGCATTTGGGCATTACATTGTAAATTTCCTTCTTCTTGAAAACGAATTAGAGAAAGTTCTCTGGCTTTTTGGACTCTTTGGGCTACAGATTTTGATGTTTCTCCTGTTGGTTGTTGGGTTATTTCCTCTGGTTTCAAACGATTTACTGCGACTTGTAAATCAATTCTATCCATTAATGGTCCAGACAATTTTGCCCAGTATTGTTCTCGTTGTCGAGGTGAACAAGTGCAGGCTTGAATTGTATCACCATAATAACCACAAGGACAGGGATTTGTACTAGCGACTAATGTAAATTGAGCAGGAAAAATGACAGATTGCTTAGTTCTAGAAATTGTTACATAACCATCTTCTAAAGGTTGACGTAAAAACTCTAAAACATCTCTTTTAAATTCGGTTAATTCATCTAGAAAAAGTACACCTCTGTGGGATAATGAAATTTCACCAGGACGGGGAAAAGTACCACCACCAACTAAAGAAGGACCAGAGGCAGAATGGTGGGGACTTCTAAAAGGACGATCTTTGACTAAAGAACCACGATTTTTTAATAATCCAGCTACAGAATGAATGCGTGTTACTTCTAGAGATTCGGAAAAACTTAAAGGTGGTAAAATTCCCGATAAGCGCCTCGCTAACATCGTTTTTCCGCTTCCAGGTGGTCCAACAAAAATCAAATTATGTCCTCCTGCTGCGGCAATTTCTAAGGCTCTTCTAGCATGAGCTTGTCCTTTGACATCTTGCAAATCTGCTAAATTTAAAGATGTTTCTGAGGATGTTTCTAAGGTTTGATTAAATTGTACAGGTTTGTAATTTTTAGGATGATTTAATAAGTCTACTACATCAGCAATATGTTGACAACCATAAACTGATAAACCTTCAACAACAGCCGCTTCTTGAGCATTATCAACGGGAACAATAATACCGGAAATTCCCATTTTTTTTGCAGTTGCAGCAATGGGTAAAACACCAGCAACAGGACGCAAACTACCATCTAAGGAAACTTCTCCTAAAAATAAGAAATCTCCTAACAAATCTGCTTTAACCTGTTCAGAAGCTGCTAAAATTCCTATACTAATTGGTAAATCAAAAGCAGGTCCTTCCTTTCGTAAATCTGCGGGAGTTAGATTAATGACAATTTTCCGTATGGGAAAGGCAAAACCGGCATTTTTTAAGGTGGCTTTTACCCGTTCTTTAGATTCTTGAATGGCTGAATCTGGTAAACCTAAAATCACAATTCCCGGTAAACCCCCGGAAACATCAACTTCCACTCCCACCTTAACCGCGTCAATTCCGACAATAGATGCACTCCAAACTCTAGCCAGCATTTTTTACATATCAATAAACTTTATTAATATCAAAGCAGATTTTTAGTCCCATTAACAATAAGTGAAATCACTTAAAAAGATTGTTGATATAATAACAGTATCTCAAGGGGCGGATAGCTTATGGTTCAAGTATTAACAAAATTATTAACCTAATTCCTAATTTGCAGGAGAAATTGGAGAAATTGTGGGTACTCAAACGGTCAATGCTGAACAAATAGGCGGCGAGATACAGAATTAGGTAAAATAAATATTAACTTTAGATACAGCACTTTTCTTTTTAAAGTACCACACCTCAATAGCCAAAAGGTCTATGGAACAAGGGTTATAGGATTTCGCTTTGTACCAGATAGTTGAGC
>OMJF01000028.1 GCA_900299285.1 Anabaena sp. 54
GGTTTCTGTATTGGCATCATCATGGCGAGTTTTTAAGTCATGTAGCGTTGCCTCGATCCGTTTCAACCCTGGTTTCATAAAAATATCCTAAAATTTATGGTCTTGATCAAAAAAATTCAGAAGGACATGGTAAATTTAGACGGATTTACTCTAGGTACATTTTATTTCACTTATGGATGATTTACCTGCAATTATTATATAATGAAATTAGTTATGAATAAAGTGATTTTGGTGACGGGCGCAGCTCGTTCAGGTAAAAGCGAATGGGCGGAAAATTTGGCGGAAAATTCAGGAAAGACAGTTGTATATATCGCTACAGCAACACAAGATCCAAATGATCAAGAATGGCAACAACGGATTCAAAAACATCAACAACGACGACCTCAAGATTGGCTGACTCTGTGTGTACCAATCGAACTTACAGCTATTTTAGCTCAATCTCAGACTGATACTTGCTTGTTAGTTGACTCCTTAGGGACATGGGTAGCTAATTTTCTAGAAATAGAAGATGTCATTTGGGAAAATACTGTAAAAGAGTTGCTAGAAACCTTGCCCTTAGTTGCAGCTAATATCATATTTGTGGCAGAAGAAACAGGTTGGGGTGTAGTTCCAGCTTATCATCAGGGGCGCAAATTCCGCGATCGCCTCGGTGTTTTGGTGCGGCAATTAGGTAATATTTGTGAGCCTGTTTACTTAGTTGCCGGGGGTCATGTTCTCAACTTGAGTTTACTAGGCGTACCGTTACCATTACCTAAGTTTTAATTTAATTGATACTAATTATGCCAAAAATTCAGTAGAGATAATTTTTATTTGCCAACTGCAAAATTCTGTACTATAATAAAAATATAAGGTGTATGGGGCTTTAACGGTTTCGACAGGTTGGCGAAAGCTGCTCTGTGATTCAGGTCGAGAGCGAGTCATCTCTCGGAAATCAAAGACTCGAAAAAAAAGTAAATGCGAACAATATCGTAAAATTTGCTCGTCGGGAAGCTCTAGTAGCTGCCTAAAACACCTCTTATAGGTTCGAGCGTCTTTAATTTGACTCCGTTAAGGATTAAAGACCTAACCCCCAACGGATACTCCAACAAACGTTCTCTGGTTGGTTTGGTGGCTAAGATTAAATCAGAGCATCCTACGTTCGGGATAATGAACGATTCCCGCCTTGAGGGTCAAAAAGGCTAAACCTGTGAACGAGTGGAGGGTTAATACCCAATTTGGACATGGGTTCGACTCCCATAAGCTCCATTTTCAATAATTCTCAAGCCCGCCAAATACTTTCATGTGTAAGCGGGACTTTTGCTATTTATATGAAATATAGTAGTCTTTGTCCAAAGTATCAGGAAAAGTGTCAGCAAGAACGTTATTAGGACTTTCGCATTGACAGGAGCAACCAAATATGGCATTGCTCAATTGGGGTATGAAATTGATTTCGCGCCTTAGCGAAGCGAAGTACGAAGTACTTTAGACGCAAAGGAGCAAAGACGCAAAGTTTCAAATTTTGAGTTTTTAAATTTCATACCTGACTTCAGCAACGCCTATTTTTGGCGTTGCAGGGCGTTGGTGAATGAAGGTATGATTTTTTCTCACGCAGAGGCGCTCAGGACGCTCCAGAGTAAGAGTTTAAGAACTAGAATATTTGATTTTCATACCTCAATTCAGCAATGCCAATTTATTAATAAGCTGAGAAACCTTTAATTTGCATCATTAAAACAGGCAGGATGCCTGTTCCACAAGAGTTTTAGTTGTAAGCAATATGCAAGTTAAATGTCCAACAGCTTATTAACAATTCTCAAAAAGTCTGATTCAATCACATCTTCATTGCAGTACAAAAATACTGCTAATTAGCAATCGCTGTGCCAGTTGCGTAAGTTCTGTTCATTTTACATTTGATTTCATCAATTTTAACACAAAATGCGGTATATAGACCAATACCTACAAGTATCTAAATAATACTTGTTTTGTTGTACCCATTCTTATGAATTTCATTTGTAATTCTGATTTTGAAAGGATTTTGCGTCATTCCAGCGATTCCCAAATTTGTTATGAATTGTAAACCTTATAACTTAGATAGGACTTATGCACGAGTCACTGAATACTGAATAACGAACCACTCCAGGCACAGAGAACACAGAGAAATCAGGGTTAGAGCAATATTTTGCGTAAGTCTTATTAGACATGAAATGAACTATAGTGCTGTCACTTACTATGCAATTTATGATTAAACACAATTATAACTAAACAAATCATGTCTTATATTAAAAAGTATCAATGTATTATGTTAAGGATGAGACGCCGCGCTAATATATATAAAAGTATTAAATATACAGTATTGACGCATAACAGAACGAAAGTAGGGGTAATTCATGAATTACCCGTAGGCAAGAATAAGGTTTTGAGTCTTATCTTGCGTAAGTCCTAATATAAAAATTATCAACTGTTAAAGATAGAAAGATCAATGCAATTTTAGTTAAAAACTATAGATAGAATAAACTTGTGTCAGCTAATCGCTAAAACCTATACATCTCATGGATTTTGCTAATTTTGCATCCCAGTTAAATGCGGGAACGATTTTACCAGAGGGAATCGTCATGATTACCCTTCTGGGGGTTTTGATTATTGATTTGATTTTGGGGCGTAACTCTGCTCGCTGGATAGGGTATTTAGGAGTTGCTGGTTTAGCAGCGGCAATAATCGCTCTATACTTCCAATGGGATACAACTACCCCCATTGCCTTTACTGGTAGTTTTAATGGTGATGACCTGAGTATTGTCTTTCGTGGTATCATCGCTCTATCGGCGATGGTGACAATATTAATGTCAATTCGCTATGTTGAACAAAGTGGTACGGCTTTAGCCGAATTTATCGCTATTTTGATGACTGCGACTTTGGGAGGAATGTTTTTATCCGGCGCTAATGAGTTGGTGATGATTTTCATCTCTCTAGAATCCCTGAGTATTTCCTCTTATTTGTTGACAGGTTATACAAAACGTGATTCCCGTTCCAATGAAGCGGCGTTGAAATACCTGTTAATTGGTGCTTCTAGTACAGCAGTATTTTTGTATGGTGTCTCCCTTTTGTATGGTTTATCTGGTGGACAAACAGAATTAAGTGCCATTGCTGAGGGTATCGCTACAGCAAATGTTGGTCAATCTCTAGGTTTAGTAATTGCTCTAGTTTTCGTAATTGCGGGTATTGGTTTTAAAATTTCCGCTGCCCCTTTTCACCAATGGACACCAGACGTTTATGAAGGCGCACCCACCCCTGTCATCGCTTTTTTATCCGTCGGTTCTAAAGCAGCCGGATTTGCTCTGGCTATCCGCTTATTAACCACTGTCTTCCCAATTGTAGCTGATGAGTGGAGATTTGTTTTTACCGCTTTGGCTGTCCTCAGTATGGTATTGGGTAACGTTGTCGCCCTAGCCCAAACTAGCATGAAACGGATGTTAGCTTATTCATCTATTGCCCAAGCTGGGTTTGTGATGATTGGCTTAATTGCGGGAACTGATGCCGGTTATTCCAGTATGATTTTCTATCTATTGGTATACCTGTTTATGAACCTGTGCGGTTTCACTTGTGTGGTATTATTCTCTCTCCGCACGGGAACAGACCAAATTTCTGAATACTCAGGTTTGTATCAAAAAGACCCTCTCCTCACACTGGGTTTGAGTATTTCTCTGTTGTCTTTGGGTGGTATTCCCCCATTAGCCGGATTTTTTGGGAAGATTTACCTATTTTGGGCAGGTTGGCAAGCTGGTCTTTACTGGTTAGTTTTACTCGGTTTAATTACTAGTGTGGTTTCTATCTATTACTACATTCGTGTAGTTAAGATGATGGTGGTCAAAGAACCTCAAGAAATGTCCGAGGTCGTCAAAAATTATCCCCAAGTGCGTTGGGATTTACCAGGGCTTAGACCTTTACAAGTGGGTTTGATAGTAACTTTGATAGCTACTACTATCTCTGGAATTTTATCCAATCCCTTGTTTACTTTGGCTAATAATTCTGTTACTAACACTCCTATGTTACAAGCAGGAAAGGTTGTCAGTACACAAGCTAGTGTTATTACCAATCAAGAGTCACAGCAATTTTAGGTGATTTTTAAATAGTGGGTAATGGGTAATAAAGCTGATCTTTAATCTTACCTCCAGTGGTAAAGATTGTAGAGACGTTCCATGGAACGTCTCTACAATGGTTCTAGAATACACATATTTAATTTCTGGTTTAATTTCTGGAGATGTCTAACACCCAATTACCCATTTTTTGGTTAATTACCAATGTAATAATAACTACGAATCACAAAACTATTTGATTTTCTGTTTGATAAAAGCGACAATTTGATTAACCTGGTTTTTTAGTCCATTAATTTCTAATTGCATCTTGACAATTTTATCATTTAATGATTTTATGTCGGTGAGTGCATCTACGCCATTGACGGTAGATGTAAATTGGGGTGGGTTTGAGCCTTGCGGACGCTTTTTAGATTTGGCTAGGGCTGATTTAATTGCGTTAATAAGTTGGGCTTTATCAAAAGGTTTACCCAGAAATTCAAAATATTCAAATGGTTCTGCTAGTTTTTCCGTCACCTCTTCCTTACTACCTGACATGATCACTAAAGGAATTTTCTGTAACTCTGGTTTAACTTGAATATTCTGAAAAATTTCCCAACCACTCATTTTCGGTAACAGAAAATCTAGTATGATCAAATTGAATTTTTCCTCAAGTATCAAATTGTATCCTTGTAGTCCGTCATTGGCCTCTATTATCTCAAAACCGGGTGGTAACATTTCCCTGATTTTTGCTCTCACAACGGTGGTGTCATCAATAACTAAAATTTTGTTACTTGCCATAGCTGGTTGCCTTAGTAAAACCTGATTTATGAGGATAGCTAATTGATTTATTAACTTTCCTGGTTAGATCTAAAAATTCATGCAAGGTAGAGAATACCACTATATAGTATAATATTGATAAACACAAGTGTTCTCCGAGAATTATACGGTTTTTGTTTCGCGCCATCTTTTTTAGAGATCCTATCAGGGTAGGCGCAAAGTTAGGAAAGGCGGGAAGGAAGAAGATAATCAAAGTGTGGTTGCAAGTGCCGAAAACTGGCATAATAAATTGGTATTAGTTACTAATATAAAGTAAATAGACAAGTATATATGAATTATTCACAAAAGGTTGATATTAAGTCAGAAATTATAAATATGCCTAGCTGGTTGCGTCGTCCTTTGGGCAAAGCTAGTGAAATGTCTACTGTCCAGCGGATCATTAAGCAGCGTCAAATTCACACGATTTGTGAAGAGGGGCGTTGTCCAAATCGGGGTGAATGCTATGCTCAAAAAACAGCGACTTTTTTATTAATGGGTCCAACTTGTACCAGATCCTGTGGTTTTTGTCAAGTAGATAAAGGTCATGCTCCCATGGCTTTGGATGAGCAAGAACCCCAAAAAGTGGCAGAATCAGTACAGCTTTTAGGATTACGGTATGTGGTGTTAACTGCTGTAGCCCGTGATGATTTAGCTGATGGGGGAGCGGGTCATTTTGTCAAGACTATGGAGGCTATCCGCCGACTGAACTCAGAAACTCAAATTGAAGTGTTAACATCGGATTTTTGGGGTAGTGGAGGTGTAGCTGGCCAACGTCACAGCCTAGAGATGATTATTCAAGCTGAACCGGCTTGTTTTAACCATAATGTGGAAACAGTCCGCAGGTTAACCCCAACCGTGCGCCGAGGGGCAAAATATGACCGCTCATTGGCTGTATTAGCGACGGTTAAAGAATTTAATAATCAGATTCCTACGAAGTCGGGTGTGATGGTGGGTCACGGAGAAACAATAGAGGAATTAATTGAGACAATGGCGGATTTGCGCTCTGTAAAGTGCGATCGCCTGACCATTGGTCAATATATGCGTCCTTCTTTAGATCATCTCCCGGTTCAAAAATATTGGACACCGGAGGAATTTACAGAATTAGGTGATATAGCCAAGGATATGGGTTTTAATCATGTCCGTTCGGGTCCGTTGGTTCGCAGTTCCTACCACGCTGGGGAGGAATGAGGAATGAGGGAACAGGGAACTCTTAACTGGGAACTCTTAACTGGGAACTCTTAACTGGGAACTCTTAACTGGGAACAGGGAACAGGGGTGCAGAGGAGAAGATTTTTCCTACCGACAACGGACAACGGACAACGGACAACTGACAACTGACAACTGACAACTGACAACTGACAACTGACCAACCTTACAAAAATATTTTTAAAGAATTTGCAAAATTGGCGCGTGAGTTTGCTATTTCTTAAAAAGTCACGCAATTAGGAGAACCGCTTATGACTGCTAAAAGCAAACCTGCTGCTAAACCTTCCTATGCTTTCCGTACTGGTTGGGCTTTATTACTTTTGGCTGTTAACTTTTTGGTAGCAGCTTACTACTTCCACATTATTGAATAGTTAATAGTTAGAAGTAGGCTGGTGCTGCTTAAATTGTGCCTTTGAATAAACCTTTGGGACGAATGAGCAGCACCAAAATCATGATAAATAGGGCTACACCTTGTTTATACTGTGAACCTAGCCAGGGGGTGCTAACTTCTTGAGCAATACCAATTATAAAGGCTGCGGCGATCGCTCCATAAGGATTGCCAATTCCGCCCAAAATTACAGAAGCAAATAGGGGTAAAATCAAAAACCAACCCATATTTGGTCGCACGGCTGTAATTAGCCCGTACATACTACCTCCCAAGGAAGTGAATATACCAGCAATTACCCAAGTCCAAAGAATTACTCTATCAACATTAATACCGGATACTCTAGCCAAATCTAAATCGTCGGCTACTGCCCGCATGGCTTTACCAACTTTGGTATTTTGTAGTAGGTAGTGAAGGGATAAAATGGCTAAAATAGCTAATCCCAGTACCAATAGTTGATTTTGCGGTACTCTTAATGTGCCAAATTCTAAAGCTGAGATCACAGGTAGATTATAGTTTTGGTTTTTACCTCCCCAGATAAAAATAATCCCATTGCGGAGGAATAAAGCCAGCCCAATGGAGATAATAATCAGACTTGTAGAGGTAGCACGAATAGACCGCATTTTTGACCACAATAATTTTTCTGCTAGTAACATTCCTGCTACTGTTCCCAAGGCTGCTACAATCATTGACAGCCAAATATTTACACCTATACTATTGGTAATCAGGGTTAGATAAGCGCCCAAAGTGAGAAAATCACCATGGGCGAAATTAGATAACCGTAAAATACCGTAGGTTAGAGTCAGTCCGACGGCTGCTAGGGCAATAATGCTACCTACAGCAATACCGTTAATCATCAATTGAGCAAATTGTTGTATATCCATAATTAGGAGGTGATTATCATTCCTTTACCCTTTTCTACTGCATATAATCGTAACTTTCAATGATGCGTTTTGTAACCAAAATATGTAAATTTTTTTTACAAAATTATTTATATATTGAGAAGACAATGGAGAATAATTATGTTAGCATTGATTCTCAAACCTATACTATTTGATTTGCAGACACCTATGGAAAAAACCATTGCACCACATAAAACAGACCTTGACCCTGGTAATGCTTACTGGATGGCTCGCTGTGCTTCTGAAGTTTACAAATGTGTATCCAAGGAAAATCAACTACCGGATGAGGTAGGAATTTTAGCCAGTCTTAAAGCTGAAGATGATGGCTTTATATCTGTCGTCGGCGCTGATAAAAATAGCGCACAAGCCGCTTTCATTGAGCATAAAGACTATCTATGCTTTGCTTTCCGTGGCACAAATGAACTTGTAGACTGGTTAGACAATATCAATGTCTTGTCAACGAAGCAGTTATTTGGCGAATTTCACAAAGGCTTCTGGGATTCTGTCACTGATGTTTGGGATACTCTCTGGGCAGCTTATGAAGAGCGTCAACGAGTACAAGAGCGTCCGATTATGATTACAGGTCATAGCCTTGGTGGTGGAATGGCGACGATTGCGGCCGCTCGTCTCACACATCTGAAGATTCCTTTTACCAGTGTTTACACCTTTGGTCAGCCCCGCTCAATGACCAGAAGTACGGCGAAAATGCTTGACTCAATGTGCAAAGGGCATTTAATCCAGAAATTCTTAGACTTATTTCCTATGTGGCGTTGACCATCATACTGCTGACTGGAGCGATTTTAACAGCAAAATTTGTTGATGTTGATCCCCACACCACTGCAATCTATAAACTTTTTGGGTTTAATCACTCCTGTAATTTGTTAGATCATGAACCCAGTCGGACTGTTTCCGCAATGCTCCTACCTTTGTGGGAAGTTCCTTTTCTCTTCTACGTAATTTTCAATTTTTTGAGAATCCAGGATGCGTATAAGGAAAAGAAAGTTCCCCTATATGCCTACATCGTTTCCGCAGTTTTCTTACCCATTGAAATCCTCTTAACTGTCTGGTTCAGAGTTGTTTTTGTTTGGAGTCCAGAAGTTAACTTTTTGAATCATTATCTCCCCTATATTGGCTTTCAGTTTCTTCTGTTTTTAGTGGCTTTTGAAAATGCCCTTTATTTCTATGCAATTAAGGCATTACCATTTAAAAATAGCCGATTGATGGCACTTATCTATCTTGTTGTATTATTCGCAGTCACAGTAGCTTACACAGTTATTGGACTATTCAGCGCCTTTGGACATCCTCTCCTTGATCTGATTCATGATCCTAATCAACGCTTCTTATTCAAGTCTCTGACTCAGTTCTACACTGTGTTAGTATTCCCGATTCCGATGATCCTATCTGTGTTTGAATTGAAGCGATCTCCCAAGCATAAACTATCTTTTGAATAACCTTTAGGAATACCAATTTTTTCAGGTGTGTTAATAACAATAGCACACCTTTTTATTGTAATAAATCGAATAGCGTTAAAAGCTACATCTTCTTAGATTTTAACCACTCCCTCACCACATTTTCCACTGGTTGAGATTGATTATCTACTTGATAATTCATCTTTTGGATTGCAGTTGTAGAAATTTTACCTCCTAATTGATTAATGGTATCTCTTAATTCTGGATATTTTTGCAGAATCTCCTCATTAAAAACAGGTACAGCTTCATAAGGTGGAAAATATTTTTTATCATCTTCTAAGATCACCAAGTTTAAGAATGGAATTAAACCGTCTGTAGAATTAGCTGCTATAATGTCTACTTTTTTTGCTTCTAAAGATTTATACATTAATCCTAAGTCCATTTGTTGAGGAGATTTGGTAAAATTGAAGTTGTATGTTTTTGCTAACCCCGGATAACCATCTTCTCTATCAATAAATTCATAACCAAATCCTGCGTTCAGTTGTGAAGTATATTTAGCAATATCAGAAAGGGTTTTAACTTGCCATTTTTTTGCATCTTCACCGCGAATAATTAAAGCATAGGTATTTTCAAATCCTAACGGTTTCATCACTGTTAGTTTCAAATTCTTATCATAGTATTCTTTGATTTTTTCATAAACAATTTTAGGATTATTAATCGGTTTTTCCTTTAAAATTGCTGTGAATGCTGTACCCGTATATTCTACATATCCGGCTATTTTTCCCGCTTTAACTGCTTCATGACAAATAAATGTTCCTCCTAAATTAAAACGACGATCTACTTTTAGCTGAGTATGATTTTCTATTTGTTGTGCTAATAATTCTCCTAAAATAATTTGTTCTGTGAAATTTTTTGAACCGATAATAATCGTCGCTGGTTTTTGTTGATAGTTAAATGCAATTAATCCAGCTATAATTAAAGTAATTATTCCTAAAATAATCACCCACTTTGATTTATTTTCTGTTGGTTTAGTCAGGTTTTTTTCTAAAAATCCTAAACCAAAATCTGCACACAAAGCTATTAAAGCTGCGGGTATTGCTCCGGCTAAAATTAATTCATTATTAACTATGGAAATACCACGAAAAATAAATACTCCCAAACCACCACCACCAATAGCAGCAGCAATAGTAGCAATTCCTACAGATATAACTGTGGCTACTCTCACCCCTGCTAAAATAACTGGTAAAGCCAAAGGAATTTCTACTTGTAATAATAACTGTTTGTCTGTCATTCCCATCCCTATTCCAGCTTCTTTAATAGCAGGATTGATGCTATTAATGCCAATATAGGTATTACGAATTATGGGAAGTAAAGCATAAAGAGTTAAAGCAACTATGGCTGGTATTTTACCAATTCCTCCCAAAAATGGCACAGAAATCAAAAAACCAAAGATGGCTAAACTAGGGATAGTTTGAATTGCATTTGCTAAACCCAGAATAGGAGCAGCTAGTTGTGGTTGACGAGTGATAAAAATCCCCACAGGAAGGCCGATAGAAATAGCTATTGTCATAGCTATGATTACTAATATTAAATGTTCTCCACTGTGAAGGATAATTTCTGGTGTGTATTGAAATAAAAACATGATTTTATGCTAGTTTTATCCTAATTTTATCCTAATTTTAATTAAGTTGTTCCCAACTTTTCGCCGCATTCAAACAAGCTAAAAAAGCCTGTGCTTCTGGGTGTTGAGAATGAATAAATTCTCTTATCGTTCCTAATTCCACTAAATTACCTTCATACATTAAACCAATTCTAGAGCCTAAAAAGAAAGCTTCTTGAATATCATGGGTGACAAAAATCACGGTTTTTCCTAATTGTTGTTGTAAATATTGAAATTGTTGTTGTAATTCCAAGCGAGTGATAGGATCAAGTGCGCCAAAAGGTTCATCCATTAATAGTATAGGTGGATCTGCGGCCAAAGCCCTAGCCACTCCCACTCGTTGACGTTGGCCTCCTGATAATTGGTGGGGATAACGTTGAGCAAATTTTGCTGGTTCTAGTCCTACTAAGTTTAACATTTCATAGACTCGATTTTGAATTTTTTGTAGTGGCCATTTTTCTAAAGATGGTACAAGTCCGACATTTTCCGCAATGGTAAAATGGGGAAATAACCCTGTTTCCTGTATGACATAACCTATACGTCTTCGTAATTTGATAGCATCCCAATTAGTTGTAGATTTTGAACCTACTAAAACGTCTCCTTGGGTAGGTAAAAGTAAATGATTGATTAATTTTAAAGTTGTGGTTTTACCGCTACCACTACGCCCTAATAAAATTAAGGCTTCCCCTTGATAAATACTCAAATTTAAGTTAGATAATAGGGGACGGTGATTAATTTCAAAACTGACATTACGAAATTCCACTGCAATTTCTGATGTTATAAACATAATAAAGAAATCCTGGTCTTTATAATTGCATATAGGTTTTTAATTAGGTGAAAACTAAGTAGAGGTAATTAATTAGTTACATAGTTCTGAGGCTGTGAGCATCCTTCCCCAGTTTTTTTGTAATTTACATCAGATTTTGTGTCTGAGTAAGTATTCTCTACCTTGAGCATTTCTCAAGGTTTATTAAGGAAGAAACTCTTGAAAAATAGTCATTTTTCAGCCTTGACTTTTTAGAAAAAGGGTATACATTTAGAGAGATTCATTGTTGTAACGTTAATATTTTCTCCTTTAATTGAACCAACCGCATCAAACTAAACCAATTTACACCTATACAGGTAACTTCAACTAATGATATCAGATAAATTAATAAATATGACTACACCCAGCAAGCTATCAGAAAAAATTGTTTTAGATGGAAAAACATTTATTTTTGCAGAAAAATTACCAATTCCAGAATGGCCTTGTGTTGTCAGTGAAAGACCACAACCAACGCTGACAGTTAAAGATGATGATTTATTTTTGGTGACGGATACTATGGGGAATATTTCTAGTTCCCGGGACGAAAGTAATTGTAGCATGGGGCTGTTTTGTCGTGATACTCGGTTTTTGAGTCGTTTAGAATTACAGATTAATGGGCGATCGCCTGTATTACTGAGTAGCACTACTGACAAGGGTTTTGCTCTATCGGTTTTGTGTACAAATCCCAAAATCACAGCAGACTTAAAACCTGATACAATTGGTATACGGCGGGAAATTGTTCTCAATGGCGCACTATTTGAAGAAATAGAAATAGCGAACTACAGTACCACCACCATTAATTTTGAACTAAGTCTCAGCTTTGATGCAGATTTTGTAGATTTATTTGAAGTTCGGGGTCATAGTCGGGAAAAAAGGGGACAAATTTTACGTTTAGTAGAACCACAAAATACAGAAATTGACCTAATCCCTTGCGTACAATCTCAACACCAAAAAGAAGAATCCCTAACTCTAGCCTATCAAGGTTTAGATAATTCGATCATGGAATCGCGGATTCAATTCCAACACCAACAACCGGATGATTTTCAAGGTTATACTGCGATTTGGCGGCTAGAATTAGTCCCTCACGAAATCCAAAAGCTCGGTTATCGTTTGAATTTATTAATTAATAATAATGGTGCTTCAACGGTAAATCCAGCTATCACCTTAGCACAGGCCAAAGCCTCGGAGATGATGGAGGAGCAAAGTTGGCTACAACAAATTACCCGCATTAGTTCGGATAAAAGTCTTTTCAATCGAGTTATTGAAAGAGCAGAACAAGATATTTACTTATTACGCCAATCCTTTGGTAAATATAAAACTGTTTCCGCTGGTGTACCTTGGTTTTCAACGTTATTTGGCCGGGATTCTATTATTACCGCTTCCCAAACATTGATGTTAAATTCCCAAATTGCTAAAGAAACATTGATGTTATTAGCTAATTATCAAGGGAAAAATGAAGATGAATGGAAGGAAGAAGAACCAGGAAAAATTTTACACGAATTGCGTTTAGGAGAAATGGCGCGGTGTCAAGAAATTCCCCATACACCCTATTATGGGACAATTGACGCGACTCCATTGTGGTTAATGTTATATGCTGAATACTACGCCTGGACTCATGATCAAGAAACCCTAGAAGCACTTTGGCCTAATGCTTTAGCCGCCATGGATTGGATAGATCGGAATATGCAAAAAACCGGTTATCTTAGTTATTATCGGCGGTCAAAACGTGGTTTAAATAATCAAGGTTGGAAAGATTCTGGTGATTGTATTGTTAACTTAAAAGGAGAATTAGCCATAGGTCCAATTTCTTTATGTGAAGTCCAAGCCTATGTCTATGCTGCTAAAGTTAAATTAGCCGAAATTGCGAAAACGAAAAAACAGCTAAATTTAGCAGAAATTTGGTTAGAAGAAGCTAGAGATCTAAAAACTCGTTTTAATGAAGATTTTTGGATAGAAGATCAAGATTTTTGTGCTTTAGCTTTAGACAAAGAAGGTAAACCAGTAGATAGCATTACCTCCAACCCTGGACATTGTTTATCTTTAGGAATTTTTCTCCCAGAAAAGGCCTACAGTGTAGCCGAAAGATTACGAGCGCCGGATATGTTTAATGGTTGGGGAATTAGAACTTTAAGTAGTTTGTCACCAGCTTATAATCCCATGGGTTATCACACTGGTTCAGTGTGGCCTCATGATAATAGTTTAATTGCCATGGGATTAAGAAGTTTAGGTTTAATAGATCAATCTTTGGAATTATTTCAAGGGTTATTTGACATGACTTCCCAGCAACCTTATCAACGACCACCAGAACTATTTTGTGGTTATGAAATGAAAGGTGATAATGTACCAGTACAATATCCTGTTGCTTGTACACCCCAGGCTTGGGCTACTGGTAGTATCTTTCAATTATTGCAAATGATAGTCAATTTAGTCCCAGATACACAAAATAATTGTTTGCGAATTATTGACCCTGCTTTACCAGAATCCATCAATCGTTTATCATTACATAATTTGCGTGTTGGTGGAACTATTTTGGATTTAGAATTTGAACGTTCTGGTAGCACTACCGCTTGTCGGGTTGCGAAAAAACGCGGTAATCTGCGGGTAGTAATTGAAGCGTAAATAGTCGAAATCAGGATTTACAGGATTTACAGGATTTAAAAATCTACAAGATGATTAAAATGATTTGAAACCTGCGTAGGCAGGTTTTGTCTGTGTAGATGTGATTTCTAATCGCCCAAATTAGACTTTTAAAACATCCTCTAATGCAGTACAATGTTAATGTTAATCAAGCTCCTTCAGAATGATCAATTTTCTGACTAGGAGAAGATTTATAAAGAGCATCTAACTGTTCTCGCGCATCTTCAACATTAATTGAACGCATAATCAATAGAGGTTCTTTAATTATATTACCAGCACTGTCTAACAATTCAGGGTGGGGAACATATTGCCTTCTAGCTGTATAATAACCAAAACCACCCGCTGATGATTTGTTGCTAGAATAAGTTCTTTCCCTGTCAAAACTGAACATAATCAAATTCCGAATTAAATTACCAACGGCTATAAATGCCAGAACGGTGAAAGCTAAAATATAGAGTAGGTGTAGCATGGAATTTTCCTCCAGAATAGCAAGGTTGAGAATGTTTTTTTGTAAAACTTAAACTCCGTAAATAAACTATCTACGGTAAAAGAGAATGTAAAATCCTGTACTTATGCCCCTATGTTATCTAATGCAATCCTTATATTTAGATTAAGGTAACATGAGAGACATTATTTTTTTATGAAAACAATGTTAAGAATTGTCTAGTATGCTGACGATTTCCAGTTGATTTAGATTGATTTAGATTGTTTCAAAGGCTTTACAATTCCTTTAATTGACCTAAACGCATTCCCACACCCCAACATTCTGTAACTAATTGATGCCAATGTGTTACAGTTGCCATATCAATTCCCACCTGTTTATCTGTGACTGTAAACAATATCTTTGCCGTGTTGAGTTCATTTTGGGCATTTTTAACTCGTTGTAGCAAGTTAAATTGCTCTTGTTCACTCATGAAAGGGATTTTCTCATTTTCCAGAATTTGGTGATATCGCTCAAACCAATATTGAAAATCCTCTAACAGCGGTTGTAAGACGGCTTCCAGTAAATTAGCATTTGGTAGATTCGATTCGTGCATATATGAGAAGCATATTTCCTAATTTTTTTTATATTAACGTTATTTACGATTCTTAACAATCAGTTCATAACTTCCTATCTGAAAAAATCTGTAACAAAGCTGTGTTAAGCACAATTATATAAATTTGGCAATTGTGCTGTAAAGCTCGTTAGGAGTAAATCTGGATACCTCTAAAGGAGGAAATCAATCTCACGAAAAAATCATCTGTCCGTAAGAGAGGACTAAAGTCCTGACTACGAGCTAAGTATAGTTATAGTTAGGGCTTTAGCCCTTATTTGATTGATTTAATATTTGTAATAGAGGACTAAAGTCCTGACTACGAGTTTTTTTAATTGTAATAGAGAACTAAAGTCCTGACTACAAGGAAAGTGCAGTTTTTTGCTAAATTGAGGAGAAACCATAGCCGGTAGACTATTATTTATGTTGTAAAGATATTTTTTGTCAACTAATCATTTTTAACACTTCGCCAAAAGTTTAACAGCCAATGTCGCCAAATCAAGAAACACCACCAGCGGAAAAAATCTATTTACCCCGTACCAGCGAGTCAGAAACATTAAAGAAGATTCGCCACACAGCTTCCCATATAATGGCCATGGCGGTACAAAAGCTGTTTCCCAAAGCGCAAGTCACAATTGGTCCTTGGATTGAAAATGGGTTTTATTATGACTTTGATAGCCCAGAACCCTTCAGTGATAAGGATTTGAAAACCATTCAAAAAGAAATGGTTAAAATTATTAATCGTAAATTACCATTAATTCGGGAAGAAGTCAGCCGCGAGGAAGCACAAAGCCGCATTGAAGCTATCAAAGAACCTTATAAACTAGAAATTCTGGGAGATATCAAACAAGAACCCATCACAATTTACCATTTAGGAGACCAATGGTGGGATTTGTGCGCTGGTCCTCATGTAGAAAATACTAGCGAAATTAATCCTAAAGCTATAGAACTAGAAAGCGTTGCAGGTGCTTATTGGCGCGGTGATGAAAAAAAAGCTCAATTACAGCGCATTTATGCCACAGCCTGGGAAACTCCCGAACAACTAGCCGAGTACAAACGTCGTAAAGAAGAAGCTTTACGCCGTGACCATCGTAAAATCGGTAAAGAACTAGGATTATTTGTCTTTTCTGATTTAGTTGGACCTGGTTTACCCTTGTGGACTCCCAAAGGGACTTTATTAAGGACAATTTTAGAAGACTTCCTCAAAAAAGAACAGTTAAAACGGGGTTATTTACCTGTTGTTACTCCCCACATTGCCAGAGTTGATTTATTTAAAACATCAGGACACTGGCAGAAATACAAGGAAGATATGTTTCCTTTAATGGCTGAAGATGAGGAAACAAAAGCCATAGAACAGGGTTTTGTTCTCAAACCAATGAACTGCCCTTTTCATATCCAAATATACAAGAGTGAATTACGCTCTTACCGAGAATTACCGATGCGATTGGCAGAATTTGGCACAGTCTACCGTTATGAAAAATCCGGGGAATTGGGTGGTTTAACTAGAGTACGTGGTTTTACTGTTGATGATTCCCATTTATTTGTTACTCCTGAACAGCTAGATAGTGAATTTCTCAATGTTGTAGATTTGATTTTGACAGTGTTTAGAAGTCTGCAACTCAAGAATTTTAAGGCTAGATTGAGTTTTCGTGACCCAGCCAGTGATAAATATATTGGTGGTGATGAAGTTTGGAATCAAGCAGAAGGGGCAATTCGTCGCGCTGTGCAACAATTAGGAATGGACTATTTTGAAGGAATTGGTGAAGCGGCTTTCTATGGTCCAAAACTCGATTTTATCTTCAGTGATGCTTTAGAACGGGAATGGCAATTGGGAACTGTACAAGTAGATTATAATTTACCTGAGCGGTTTGATTTAGAATATGTAGCTGAAGATGGTTCGCGTAAACGGCCAGTAATGATCCACCGCGCCCCCTTTGGCTCGTTAGAGCGTCTAATAGGGATCTTAATTGAAGAGTACGCAGGTGATTTTCCGTTATGGTTAGCACCTGTGCAAATTAAGTTATTACCCGTAGGTGATTTGCAGTTAGATTTTAGCAAAGAGGTGGCTGCGAAGATGGTTGCATTCGGTATTCGTGCGGAAGTAGACACCAGTGGCGATCGCTTGGGTAAGTTAATTCGCAACGCAGAGAAGGATAAAATCCCCGTCATGGCTGTAATAGGTGCGAAGGAAGTAGAAACCAACAGCTTGAGTATTCGTACCCGTGCTTCTGGGGAATTGGGAGCGATATCTGTAGATGAGGTTGTGAGTAAAATCACAGAAGCAATTACTAACTTTAGTAACTTCTAAAAAAGTAGGCTGGGTAAATTTGTCGTTCCCAGTCTTGAGACTGGGAATACAATATCAGAAGTAGTCAAAGTCCTCCCAGTAGGTTGGGTAGAACGAAGTGAAACCCAACACCAATAGTCAAAGTCCTCCCAGTAGGTTGGGTAGAACGAAGTGAAACCCA
>OMJF01000029.1 GCA_900299285.1 Anabaena sp. 54
AGCGTGTCATTGCCATTGAAACCGGATATGATGTCATTGCTAGATGTTCCCACTAAATTGTCATTTCCATTTGTGCCGTTTATGATTGCCATATTATCCTATCAACCTTTAAATTTTTTTGACAAATTAGATATCTCGGCAAATTAATTAAATATTGTAGAGAAGTTCCTCATGCAAGGATTCTTAAGTCTACAATCTTTGCCGTATATTTCTATTTGAGATGATAGTTGGCATTTTTATTGATTGTCAACTAGTTAAATTACTGAAAAAAAAGCGGCTTTTATCAAGAAAAATTTGTTTTTTTTTTACCTTGAATATTGCATGACACAAAGATAGGACTTAAATAAAAGTTATGTGACACATTATGCTATTATTACAGGATAATACCCGAAGGTGTTTTGTTTTTCGCTAAGTGATGGGTAAATACTCAAAAATCAAGGGTAAATATACTGATTAATGAAGTTATATTTCAGATAAATATTCTTGATTTGTAAATGTATGAATAAATATATATGACTTACTTAAAAACTTTTTGGTTGATATTACACCTTGCTATAGGGGCTTTGAGTCGCAATTCTTGTAATATAGAAAGACGATGATTGGCTGGGACACACTAGGGCAAAAGTAAGTATTATCATCCTTTTACAACCATTTTTAAGTAAAAAACCAGATTTTAATCAAAGTTTCGCACCAAAGTGCAAAGGAAGAAAGACACGAATGATAGAAAACGTTAGGGCGAGGCTTGTAGTTAGCTCAGTCAAGCAAACCTTAGCAACCTAGAAATATTTGATTATATTTTAGCAGCGTAGCTATCGCTCTTCCTCATAACTAGCAACTTGGGTTAATAAATTTATAGAACAAAATACATGAGTCCAAATATAATGCACTCCCAAAGAAACAAAGTCCACACTTTGATAAACTCTGTTATCATCTGCGTGGACTAATGTACATTTGGTGAAAATTAACTATGGAACATCCCTATTTTTTATTACTTATTTGCAGTCGCAACTTTTTCCTCAAGAGGTTTAAAGGTTTTTTAGTAGCACCGCAAATAGGACAACTCCAATCATCAGGAATATCCGTAAAAGCTGTACCCGCTGCAATTCCCGAATCAGGATCACCAATAACAGGATTATAAATGATGCTACATTGTCTACAAATCCATTTTTGAGTGTGAGGATCTTCGCTTATTGCTTTGGTGACAGTTTCTCCACCATTTAATACTTCTAATTTTTCTTGTTTGATTTCTATTCACCAAGAGATTTTCAAGAAATTTTATTTTTCCAATCGCACCGCATACCATTGTAAATATTTTCCTGGACCAACATCTAAATTACAACTTGTATTTAGTAAATATTGTGCTTTTTCGCTGACAGACTGGAATTTTTGTACATCCGGCGGTAAATCTTGATCTGAAAGTTGTGATACAATTTCCTCTAGTTTTGTTAATAACTCAGCTGCTGTGAGAAATTGTTCTGGTTGATTTGTTTCCAAAACAACGAAATCGTCTTCATGATACATTAATGAATTTGGCATTTTTGGTAATTGGTAATTGGTAATTGGTAATTGGTAATTGGTAATGGGTAATGGGTAATGGGTAATGGGTAATGGGTAATGGGTAATGGGTAATGGGTAATGGGTAATGGGTAATGGGTAATGGGTAATTGGTAATAACTAATAACTAATAACTAATGACTAATGACTACGATGGATATACTGGCAAAGTAAAATGAAACCATGCACCACCGTAGGGAGAGGAATCCACCCAAATTTGACCGTAGTGAGCGCGAATAATGCGTTGACATAAACAAAGACCAATTCCATATCCATCTACGTTTTGATCGCGTTGGAGACGGAAAAGATGCTCAAAAATGCGATCGCGGTTTTCTTCAGGAATACCAGGACCGCTATCACCAATACTAAATTCTACTTTTTGAGTAGTGCGATGTAGTCCCGACAAACTAATAATACCACCCACAGGTGTATATTTGATGGCATTATCTAAAAGATTAATTAGTGCTTGCCTAATTCGGGCTGGATCTGCATACACTAATGGTAAATCTTGAGGAATATCTGTTTCTATAGTTTGGGATTTGCTAATATAGCGATCGCTCAATTCCTCTAATACTTCTAAGCACAGTTCCCCTAATTGCAGCTTTTCTGGTATAATCGGTAGCTCCGTATCTTCCCCTGATCCTACTTGCAAAAGATCAGCGATCATCCGATCAATAATCCGTGTTTGTGCGCGGGCTTGTTTTAATAAATGCAGTGCCATCGCTGGTTTTAAGCGGGGAAATTCCGCAGTTTCTGGATTGTAATGAGATTGCAGAGTTTCAAGAGCGATGGCCGCTGCTGTGAGGGGATTGCGGAGGTCATGGGCTAAAATGGCAATGACGCGGTCTTTAAAATGTAGCTGTTCTTGTAGTTTCTCCTTTTCCTGCTTGAGCCGAAAAATTTCATCTGAGAGTTGAATCAAGGCAGATGAAGTAGCAACAGAATGTATGGTATGCTGAGGTGATATTACCTGATTCTTTTCATCCAGATGTTCTTGTAAATCCTCCTGTAACTTCAAAAATGTATCCACTGTAGTTTGCCAACGTGGCCACCAAATTTTTAACTGCGGGATAATATTAGTACCAGCGATAGTCTGTTGGGGTTGGGGCTGAATTTTCACCAAAGCTGGAGTTGCTATTAACTTAAAGTGTTCCGCTAAATAAGGCTGTTGTTCAACATCAATAATTTGCAGTTCAAAACTATACACAGCCTCTAATTCTTTTAAGTACGCGCGAATTCGCTGCACTTGTTGTCGGGACTTAGGTCGTCCGTCAACAAATAGCAATAATTGGAGTGGGGCCTCAGAACAGATAGGCTGATCCTGGGAAACTTGCATGACATCTTGTTTCAGCACTGGTAACAACCTGGGGACACTGTAGAGAAAATAAAAAAACCGACGTTGGTTGATGATCGTTGTTTTTTCCAATTTAATATCTATTTTAGATTTTTCCTACTGTAGTCCGATGTCGGTTTTTGACATCAGACCAATTTTTGCGGAATTTTGCTGACTTTTACCTTGATTTTTACACCTATTAGCCCGAATTTCCCGCTAGATACCCATAAAATCGAATTTGTCCTTTACCTGTTGTTAAAAATGCTAAGGTTGAAGGTGAAAATCAATTTGTGATTTCTTTGTGTTTTTCCGTAACTACCCTGCTGCTTTTTTGAGTTTAACTGTTTTACTATCTTCCTTAACAGCTTGTACTAACAGTCCATCTGCCAAAGACCTAGAACAGTCATTGGCCGCTGATCCTGGACTGCAAAATAGTCCTGTTCCCTTTGCTAAACCGACTAGTCAGCAAGTAACACCAGACCCAAACACATCAACAATTAAGTTACCGGCTGATTTTCCCCCAGAGATCCCGATTTATCCCAATGCTGAATTAGAGGAAGTTACACCAGCTAATTCTGAAAATAAAATCTCAATTCGTTGGCAAAGTGCTGATCCTAGTAATTTAATTACCAGCTTTTATCGTCAACAATTTCAGGCTCAAAATTGGCTTGTTCAACAGCCAGAAGATGATGTGCAGGGTACTTTTACAGCCCGACGTAATGATTTACTCATTACTGTGACAATTCAGCCACAAACTGTTACCAAGGCAGCACCTAATCAACCCCAAACAGCTACGAAATTATTAATTGAATATTCTTCTCATTCCCAAACTACAGCTACTAATCCAGTCACCTCCCCGGATAATCCCCAATTTATTGGTCCGGTATTACCTAAAACCAATAATACCAAAATAGTCACCCAACCAACTCACAAATCGGAAACTTTAGCCACCTCAGAATTTGTTGATATACAGAAAGCTCCCCCGGAATGGCGATCGCATATACAAGATTTAGCATTATTGGGCGTATTTTCTATGGAACTGAAAACCACTCAAGAATTTCTACCTGATAAAATTATCACCCGTCGAGAATATGCTCGCTGGTTGGTTAATGCTAATAATACCATGTATTCTAACAACCCAGCCAAACAAATCCGGTTAGCATCCCCCAGCACTCCACCAGCTTTTAGGGATATACTACCTCAAGATGCTGATTTTCCCTTGATTCAGGGATTAGCAGAAGCGGGTTTAATTAATAGCAGTTTATCGGGAGACGCAACGGCGGTTTTATTTCGTCCTGACGCGCCTTTAACGCGAGAACAATTAATTTTATGGAAAGTTCCTTTAGATACCCGCCAAGCCTTACCTAGTGCTAATTTAGAGGCTGTTAAACAAACTTGGGGATTTCAAGATGCAGGTAATATAGAACCGAAAGCATTAAAGGCCGTTTTGGCTGATTTCCAAAATGCTGAACAATCAAATATTCGCCGCGTTTTTGGCTATACAACGTTATTTCAACCGAAAAAACCCGTAATTCGTGCAGAAGCTGGTGCGGCTTTATGGTATTTCGGTACTCAAGGTGAGGGAATTTCAGCGACAGAGGCCTTAAAGTTGAAAAACTAAACCAGCAGGACTTTCCAGAAATCAGATTTTGAGTGTTTTTTCTTGGGAAGTCTCTTGTGACTAAATTGATTCTAAATAACGCCTTAATTTGCTACTAAACCAATCAATAACTGTCACTACTAGCAATAGCAATAACATCATAGTCGTCGCTTTAGTATATTCAAATCCATCTATATAGCTTTTCAATTGAAAGCCTATTCCCCCGGCGCCAACTACTCCTAAAACCGAAGCCGCACGGATATTATATTCAAACATCCATAAAGTATAACCTAGTCCTAGAGGTAATATTTGGGGCAGTATACCATATTGAGCAATTTGTATTTTTGATGCACCGATAACTTGTAAAGACTCCAAAGAACGATGATCTACTGATTCTATAGCTTGTTGATAGAATTTAGCCAGATATCCAATAGTATATATTGACAATGCTAATGTTCCCGCAGGTGCGCCTAAACCAGTAGCAGCAACAAAGATTAAACCTAAGATAATTGACGGTACAGAACGAATAGCATTTTGGAGTAAATTTGCTATCCATCTTAACCATAAAGGAGCGATATTATTAGCACTAGCCATAGCAATTGGTAATGATAAAACTGCGCCTATAGTTGTTCCCCAGACAGACATTTGTACAGTTTCAATTAATCCTTGAATAGCGATATCTAAAACTTGCAAATTTGGAGGAAATAGCCGAGAAATAAAATCCGTAACAAAAGGCCAACTGTCTTTTAATAAGTTAAAATCAACCTTTAATCCTTGTAAAGACCAGATATAAACTTGGATCATCAACAAGAAAATAACTAAAGGAAGAAACCAAGGATAACGATGAAGAATTTGTAATTTAGGAAAGGATTTCATTGTTAAAAAAGAAGTAAAATTTTGGATTTTGAATTTTTCGGAAGCATTCAGCCGCAAAGATTAAGTAGATACATAAGGTGTGTTACACTGGTGCTAACACACCCTACTGCTGAGAATCTTTCAAACTCTTTCTCTTTCGATCTTTGCGTGAGATCAAGTTATGCTCTTTTCAAGAAAATTGAGTTTGTAAATTTTCACATTTACCATCATAAACCACTTCACCTTTCTCTAAAATAATAGCTCTTTGAGCGTATTCTGTAGCTAAAGTTAAATCATGTAAAACGGTAATAATAGTTAAACCTTGTTGATGTAATTCAGATAAAGTTGTCATTACTTGTTGTGAGGCTATTATATCTAAACCTGTAGTAGGTTCGTCAGCTAAAAGTATTTGCGGAGATTGTATTAATGCGCGAGCAATTGCTACTTTTTGTTGTTGGCCACCACTCAATTTACTGGTTTTTTGATATATGTGTTCTCCTAAGCCTAATTGTGTTAATAATTCTACGGCTAATTTCCGATCGCTTTGAGGAAATCCCCATAAAGTTTGTCGGTTTTTTCTAACTCCTAATCTTCCACATAAGACATTATCAATAGCTGATAATTGTCGAATTAATCCCCCTCCCTGAAATAACATTCCCACATCTCGACGAATTTGTGGTAATTTTTGTTGAGAGCAAGAAATACCATTGATTTTAATTTCTCCTTTAATTAAAGGTACTAAACCCACGAAAGATTTTAACAATGTTGATTTACCCGCACCATTTAATCCCAATAAAGCCACAAATTCACCTTGATTAATTTTGCAGTTAATATTATTCAAAATTGGGCGTTTTAGAGATGAAATATAATTTGTCTCTAAATTGGAACATTCAATGCAATTCACGTTACTTCTCGATAAATTTAATGAGTGGGAATTGGTATTTTCTACTTGATAAATAGTCATAAATAACCTAATTACAAAATTTCTTCATCAAAGGACTAATAGAAACCCAAATATCTTTAACCCACAAAGGTGGGTTCTATTTATATCTATGGTTCTATTCCTGTATTTTTCAATGCTTCTCGCACTGGTTGAAGATGACGATTATGATCAATTCTGACTAATTCTGTGGAATTGTATAAACCAGTTAATAATTGATTATTTTCTGATTTATTTAACTTTAACAAAGCATTAATCAACTTTTCTCTGACTACAACTGGTACATCATCATCAATCGCAATTCCATGAGCAGGAACACCAGAAATTTTGTGTAAAACTCTAAGTTTATCTCTATTTTCTGCGGCTAAATAAGGAGGAAATAGAGCATATTCTGATACTACAGCCACATCAGCTTGACCTCTAACTACAGCATCTAAGGCTTTACTATAATTCCCTCCATAACTAACTTTACCAAAGAAACTATCTAAACGGTCACGATTAGGAACAAAACCCTGTTTTACTAATTCACTAACTGGAAAAATAAATCCAGAACCAGAGGTAGGAGAAGTAAAAGTAATGGTTTTTCCTCTTAGTTGTTCTAGGGTTGCTTTCCCAGAACTTTTACTTTTTAATTCGCTATTTTTAGGAACAACAAAAATAGAATTATAAGTGTATCTTCCAGAGTAATTTTTGCGAACTTCAGCCAAATATAACCGAGAATTTGCTAATTGTTCTGCTTTTAGCGCCGAACGACTGCTTAAAAATGCTACATCAGCCCTATTTGCTCTTAAAGCCTCTACTGCGGCTGTTTCATCACCTACTTGCGCTTTGACAGATATTCCTAACTCTTTTGATAAAAATTTAGCTACACTATTGGCTTTATTTTGCAAGTCAGTAGAATCGGAACGGGTAGGAAAAACTATAGTTATATCTTGCAATTTTTGAGCAATTAAGCCTGTTTTTGTTGTATTTTTAGGATTTTGAGCGATCGCAATTGGCAAAAACCCTGAACTAGCCCAAACCATTCCTGTGAACCCTAAGAACCCTCCACAAAGGCTATACAGACTTTTTTTACACACTTTCATTTTTCTACTCCATTAAGAATTATTTTCAATACTTTTGCAAATTTATTGCAACTAGTTTCCTAAAGAGACTTTATCCTTTTTAGAAATAAAAGTCAATAAGGTAAAGATTTTTCCACATTTAGTATGCTTTGTCAATAATTAATATCTATTGTATATAGCTTATATTTAGTTATATATATTTTAATAAAAATGCCCTAAAACTCATAAATGTTTAAGCGTAAAGTATATATATTAAAAGTCAGGTAAATTACCAATGAGGATAGTCAAAATTATCTGCATTGAGCAAGAATTATGGTATTATTATAAATGCACAACAGCTAGAAAATTAGTTTTCAAACTGATGTTATTGTATTGGATAAACTCGGAATTTACTATATATAAAAAACGATGAGCAAATTAAGAATTTCCCAGCCAAGAAGCCTCTGGTTTGAAAGATTAATGGCCATGACCGCAACTTGCAACTTAATATTAGTTTTATTCGATTTAAGTTACGTACCCTGGCGAGATTTTTACTTCCGTAGACTTCCTGGAATTACTCGATTTTATGACCCCATTAAAGGTATTGAATCTCATCGTGATACCAAACAATATTTACAAGCAGTAGAGGAATTAGAAGCACAGATAACTCAAACAGGGCTAAACTCATTTCCAGTTAAAACTAAGTTAGAAAACCTCCGTTTTCTGTCTAAAGAGATGATTGAAACTAATCCTTTTGCTGGTGCAGGAAAAAGTGGAACTCTGGAAAAAATTAAAAACCGAATGCGGGAACATATTGGAGAAAAATCCGCAAAATCTGCATTTAATACTTTTTGGAGTCAGGAATATTTATCTAAACATGATTGGAATCAAGAAATAGGTTTTTTCCGCGAGAGAATTAGTCCGGGAATTGCCATTAACTATTATCGTAAAATTGATGAAAATGGGGAATTTCTGAATAATTTTTGGAAAATTGATTTACCTTTTGTGGTTCTATTTACTATAGAATTATTAGGACGGACTTTTTTCATAAAACGTAGATATAGTCATTTAAGTTGGCTAGAAGCAATTCTCTGGCGTTGGTATGATTTATTATTACTAATACCAATTTTGCGCTGGTTAAGAGTTATTCCAGTGACAGTGCGACTTGATCAAACAAAGCTGATTGATTTTTATTTAGTGAGAAGACAAGTTCATCAAGGTATTCTAGCTAATTTTGCGGAAGAAATTACAGAAATTGTCGTAGTTCAAGTAATTAATCAAGTTCAAGGTTCAATTCAACGAGGTGAAATTACACGCTGGATATTAGAATCAGAAAATGTGCGTTCTTACATAGATATTAATAATATCAATGAAGTGGAAGCAATGACTGGATTATTAATTAAAACCTTGGTTAATCAAGTATTACCAAAAATCCAACCAGAAGTAAATGCAATTTTAGTCTATAGTATTCAAATCGCTTGTCAACAATTACCTGGCTATAATAACATTCTCATGTTACCAGGATTAGGTAAAGCACAAACAGAAATTAGTGAACAAATAGCTACGCAAATTACTAATAATATTTATGGAGCTTTATCTCATACTATTAAAGATCCTGTCGTAGCAAAACTTTCCACTCAGCTAATAGAAAAATTTACAACTTCATTCACTTCAGAAATTCAGCAAAAGCAAGTTTTAGTAGAAATTCAAAGTTTGCTAAATGACTTTTTAGAAGAAGTCAAAATTAACTACATTCAACGTTTATCTCAAGAAGATATAGACAAAATACTCGAACAAACCAGAAAAATGAGAACAGAATCATCTAGTAGTTTATCTATTCGCAAATAAAAAAACAAATAAAAAACAAATAAAAAATTAGTCAGATCCAGTTTCAGGGGACATTTGGAAATTCGAAAATGTTACAGACCAAAGCTACTACATAAACAAAGTCCACCTATTCTTTTTGTCCGGTAAGGGATAGGTGGACTAACTTAAAATTAAGGTTTTCAAACCCACGCAGGTGAGTTTCGTCTGTGTAGACGCGGTTTCTAACCGCTTTTTCTGGGAACGTCTTTATTACTGCATTTCGTCGTATTCTGCTGTTTCTACCCTTCTTGCTTCCATACGCGAAGAAGGTAAAAACTCAGCGCGACGAACGGGACCTAAAGGCGGTGTAGATCCATTGTAAGGATGAATTACTTGGACGGTACGAACAGGGCGCTGTTTTGGCGCAAATAAGGACAATACCCCAGCCACCACAATACCCCCGCCAATGGTTAATGTTGCACCACCCACAGCCCAAAGCATGGGGGAATTTCGCCAATCATTTTGCTCCGGTTGTGGTAACGCAGCCATTTTTTGTTGTTGACTAGCTAATTGGGCTTGCCATTGCTGTTGAGTAGCGGTTTGCAGTTGTTGTTGGAGTTGTTGGTTTTGTAACTTTAGTTGTTCATAGTCACTTTTAAACTTCTCAATCTGCATCTTCTGCTTTTCCATTTCTACGCGCTGATCAGCAGTGGGGGCAGTTGGCGGTTGATTAGGATATACGGGTTGTCCGTAATTAGGCGGATACTGCATAGAAGGCTGCATTACCTGGGGTGCCATTACCGTTCCTGGTATTTGTGGACTGACAGCAAAATTTGATGATATCGGGGTATTGGTCCCTTTAAGCAAGACTAGAGCCGCTAAACCGGCCACAGCAACTCCGCCAATAAATGCCATACTTTCACTCATTGCTGTTACCCCCCGAATGCTACTAAACAGTAACTCTTATGTAACCGATGTATTCTCACACCCATAATTTTTACCTACTTCTTACGAATTATATGTAAAACTCAAGTTTTAAAACAGTGTATCAGTTAGTTTTTGGTCTATTCTAATATATGCTGTTATTATTTAACGCTATTACAGTCAAATTGTCCAGTAGAAAATCACAAAAAAATACACTGTTTTTATTTTTGCTTAAATGGGATTGTTGAGGGCTGTCTTGAGACTTTGGCAAAACTGACCAATGGCTTCTAGTCCCTGTTCTGGTGTTCCTTCTGCTAGGCGCTTGACCACCGCACTACCCACAATTGCTGCGTCTGCGCCCCATTCCCTTACTTGCCGCGCTTGTTCAGGTTCGGAAATACCAAAACCTACACCAATGGGCTTATCTGTAACATGACGAATTTCTTGGAGTAAATCAAAAACCCGTCCTTGGATCTGGGTTCGCATACCGGTGACACCAGTAACACTTACCAAATAGATAAATCCCCCAGAAGCACGAGCGATCGCTTTTATCCGCTCATGATCACTGGTAGGAGCTACCAATAGGATTAAATCTATCCCCACCTCAGCTGCGGATTTTATTAGCCCTGCTGACTCTTCCAGGGGCAAATCAGGAACTACTAAACCTGCTACTCCAGCCTCCTGAACTTGCTGAAGAAATTTATCAATCCCCCGATGTACAATCGGATTGTAATAGGTAAATAAAATTATAGGCGATCGCAAGTTTGGGCTAATAGATTTAAGCATCTCTAATACCCGCTCTAGGGTTGTCCCCCGTTGCAAGGCACGAGTAGCAGCGGCTTGAATCACTGGACCGTCAGCCAAAGGATCAGAATAGGGTACACCCAACTCAATAATATCAGCGCCAGAACGATCTAGAACCTGCAAAGCTTTAGCTGTAGTTTCTAAATCTGGATCACCAGCGGTAATAAAGGGAATCAAAGCGCACCCTTGGTTCTGTCTCAAACTTTCAAAGCAACGAGAAATAGCAGTCATTTCACTTAGTCAGTAGTCAGTGGTCAGTGGTCAGTGGTCAGTGGTCAGTGGTCAGTGATTATTTATGAACAAACAACTGACAACTGAACAATGATAACCTTAAACCTGAGATTCTTCTTCTTGTGCAATTTTGGCCTGTAGTTCGGCTAATTCTTGAGGAGAAAGTTCATCAAGACGCTTTTGCAAAAAAGCTGTTTCATAAGCCTCTCGTTGTTGATGGTAGGTCATTTTATTCCCCATTGCTCGGAAAATATAGGTGCATAACCAGCCAATTAGACCCGCTATTAAAAATACCTGACTCCAGATACCAGCATTTTGACTATCTAAACCTACTAGCTGCAAACCTACATAAGCCAAACCACCGGCTACGAAAACGCCGAAACCAATACCAATCGCGTCAATACGTCGCATGAGTTTTATGACCTACGAAATCTTATTTAAGCAATGTTTAAGCAATTTTGCGCGGACGGGGGTTCAAATTTACAAATGGTGAGAGAACGAGTAAACCCGGAAAGAAGAAAAACACTAAAAAGTACATAAACACCCGTTCCACAGAACCAGCCGTATACCATCTTAAACCCAAGTAGAAAAAGACAACAATTGGTATCACTAGCAGATAAGCGCCAGCCAAACTCAGATACAGTAGTGCTACAACCATATTCCTTACCGCAATTTGAGAAAACTATATTTGGTGCATTCACCTCATCATACGCTGAATGCCGGGATTAAGGGAATCAGTAATGGGCAATTTAGTGTATCAATCTCCATTTCTCAACACGGGAAAATTTAATTTGCCCAAGATCTCAACTTGATGATATAATTGTGCAAAGCCATTAAACTGGAAACTTGAGCAAGTAAAAACCTAACTTTCTGTTTTGTTTGGGGCCAAGTCCCAAATATTCAAGTGAGCTTGTCCTAAGTTGACAATTTTATAGACAAAACTATACTTGTGTTAACAAACATTGACATAAGTTAGCCAAGAAAAATCCCAACTTGATGTATAAT
>OMJF01000030.1 GCA_900299285.1 Anabaena sp. 54
GCTATAAAGACAAAACCCACCTGCGTGGGTTATATTCATGTTAGTCCACTCAGGTGGACTTTGCTTGTGTAGTAGTGACTTCTAGTCGCCCAAAATCTTGGAAACATTTCCTAAGTTTGTGGAAGTTTATCAAATTCAATTTTACCATAGTCTAGTTTAATAATTCTATCAGCTAAATGAAAATAGTGATCATCATGACTAATTACTAAGATAGTTTTTCCCTGTGTTTTTAATTCTGGCAATAATTGAGTATAGAATATATCTTTGAATATTGGATCTTGATCTGCTGCCCATTCATCAAATAGATAAATTGGCCGATTTTCTAAATATGCTGTTAATAATGCCAGGCGTTTTCGTTGTCCTTGGGAAAGAGATGTGGTGGAAAGTTGTCCATTTTCGATTTTGACTTTATGATCAAGTTGTAATTTCTCTAAGTATTTTTGGGCTTGTATATCTAAGTTTTCATTATTTTCTAATCCTAGCAGTTCTGCAAATAAGTAAAAATCGGAAAATACTACGGAAAAATGTTGGCGATACCATTCGCGGTTATTTTCTGTAATTGAGGTTTGATCTAAGATAATTTCGCCATTTTCAGGAATATATAATCCAGTAATTAGTTTAGCTAAAGATGATTTACCGCTACCATTTCCACCAACAATAAAAACTAATTCCTGGGGATATAAGGTAAGGTTAATTGGTCCGAGAATAAAGCTTTTATCTTCTTTGTCTGTGTAATAAGTGTGAGTAACATTTATTAGTTGTAAACTGTGCCAATTTGTGAGAGAATTAGGAGGTGCTGTGGCAATTTCGGCACGACTAGCTAAAGATAAACCTAAAGATTCAATTTTTTGTAACGCTACGCTGGCTTTACTAATTAATGGTAAATTATTGGAAATATTATCCATGGGCAACATTAAATAAGTAAATGTGAGAATGTAACCAGATAAAGTTTCGTTATCAATGGCGAATAAATGTGGTAAAATGAAAAGGACAAAACCAATGGCAAAGAAAAATATTAATTTTCCCCAACTGGTAGTGGTGGCAAATAAAGTTAAACCTTGTACATTATGATTTCTAAATCTACTGGCTGTGGCTTCTAAACGATGAGTTAGGAAAAAGTGCCGCCGTTGATAATGTAGTTTCAGTTCTTTAATTCCTGCTGTAATTGTGCTAAAATTTTTAAATAAACTATCCTGATCTTCCCGCGCTAAAGCTAATAGTTTTTCTCCTCTATATAATAGGCATTTACAACTACCAATAGCTACTAACATTAAAACCAAAACCATGATAAATACTAACCAAGATAGCCAAGTTATATATAGTAAACATCCTAAAGCCATGGACATATCAATACATAAAAAGGGAATGACATAAACAGCATTAGCAACTGCTTGAACATCTTCTGTTAAAGTTGCTAATAAGCGAGGATTTCCTAATTGTTCTAAATGACTTAATTCCGATGCTAATATTTGCCGACTTAACCGCATTCTTAATTGCAAAACGGCATTTTGAGATAAACGAATTAACATGATTTGGGAAATGACGCCGGTAATTAAGGCGACAATAACTAAAGCGACGAAACCCCAGGCTATAGTTGTTAGAGGTGCAGCATTGCTTTTACTCGCAGCACTACTAATTAAAGCAATTAATCCCGCACTACTACCACCACTCAAAAAACCTGTAATAATGGCTATTGCTACCATTTTCCAAGCAGAACGTAAAAGAAAGTAAATTAGATTCATTATGTCAGTTGTTAGTTGTTAGTTTTTGATTGTTAGTTGTTAGTTGTTCTACCTATGACTCTTTTTCCCCTGATGTTAATTCTTTGTTTATCAGCCATGTTATTCTACACCTATGGGGTTTATACGGCGATCGCTTTTTTGCGTAACTCTCCCCCCATAAACCCGGAATTTCATCCCCCTGTCACCATTCTCAAACCCCTTTGTGGTGTTGATAAAGGGACTTACACTAACTTAGCCTCATTTTGTCAACAAGATTACCCCCAATATCAAATTATTTTTTGTGTTCGCAGTTCTACAGATCCTAGTATAGAAGTAGTTGAGAAATTAATTCAAAAATTTCCAAATCTAGATATAAATTTGGTGGTCAAAGATCATATTATTGGGGCTAATTTGAAAATTAGTAATTTAGCTAATGCTGTCACCTCTGCTAAACATGATATTTTAGTTATTGCTGATAGTGATATTCGTGTCTGTTCGGAATATTTAAAAACAGTTATTCAACCATTACAAGATGAAAAAATTGGTGTTGTTACCTGTTTATATCGTTCCACAGCCCAAGGAATAGCGACAATTTTAGAAGCTATTTGTACAGCTACAGATTTTCAAGCTAGTATTTTAGTTAGTAAACAATTAGAGGGGATAAAATTCGCTTTGGGATCAACCATTGTCATTCGCAAAACCACATTAGCAAAAATTGGCGGTTTTGCGGCTGTAGCTGATTATTTAGCAGATGATTATCAACTCGGTTATTTACCAACTCAAACTGGTGATAAAGTAGTTTTATCTAACTATATTGTAGAACATAGATTAGGACATAGTAGTTTATTAGATTCTATTAATCGTCAAATTCGTTGGGCGCGTTGTATTCGGGTTTCTCGTCCTTGGGGTTATAGGGGATTAGTATTTACTTTTGGGACAATTTCTGGTTTACTATTATTAATAACTAGCAGTGGTTCTACTCTCTCTTGGTTAGTTGTTTCTATAACTTTATTCATGCGATTAATTATGGCTGGGGTAATAGGCGTAAAAGTCCTCAATGACGAAGTTACTAAAAAGTTTTTTTGGTTAATTCCCTTGGCGGATATAGTCAGATTTATAATTTGGTGTTGTGGCTTTTTTGGTAATACCATTGAATGGCGAGGCACAAAGTTTAAATTAGTGAAAGATGGTAAATTAGAAATGATTGATTATGAGAGGTTATTTTAACAGTATTACAGTATGATAGTATCATAAGTCTTTCCTGTTTCTTCCTATTGCCTTTTAAAAAAAATATGATTCAACCCCGTAAACAGTTTGCTCAACATTGGTTAAAAAGTGATAAAGCACTTAACGCAATTGTCCAAGCCGCTAATTGTCAAGAAAATGATAAAATTCTGGAAATTGGACCCGGTACAGGAATTTTAACCCGTCGTTTATTACCACTGGTGAAATCTTTACTCGCGGTAGAAATTGACCGGGATTTGTGTAAATTACTCGTCAAACAAATAGGTGAAAAAGAAAATTTCTTACTCTTACAAGGTGATTTTCTGACTCTTGATTTACCGTCACAATTAACAGCATTTGCTAATTTTCAAAACCAGAATAAAGTTGTTGCGAATATTCCCTATAATATTACTGGTCCAATTATTGAAAAGTTACTGGGAACTATTTCTCATCCTAACCCAAAACCTTTTGATTCTATTGTTTTATTAGTGCAAAAAGAAGTAGCAGAAAGATTATATGCTAAACCGGGTTCTCGAACTTTTGGCGCATTGTCCGTACGGGTGCAATATTTGGCAAATTGTGAGTTAATTTGTACAGTTCCCGCTGCTGCATTTGTACCACCACCAAAGGTAGATTCCGCTGTAGTGCGGTTGACTCCTAAAACAATAGCAATTCCAGCCCATGACCCCCAAAAATTAGAAAATTTAGTTAAATTGGGATTTGGATCAAAACGCAAAATGTTAAGAAATAATTTACAATCAGTCATTGACCGCGATCGCTTGACACAATTTCTGGAACAATTAGAAATAAATCCCCAAGTTCGCGCCGAAGACCTCAGTGTTATACAATGGGTATCACTGGTAAATACCATAGGGAATAAATAGCCGGAGAGATCATCAAAATACTGGTCTTAACACTGGAATTTTCCCAATTACCAATTATCCATTACCAGCCCTCACAAATATGATGAATGTTCAAATAGACATCAATAAACATTATGCGTTCTTATAGTTTAATTGCACCAGCCAAAATCAACCTGTATTTAGAAATTATTGGCAGTCGTGCTGACGGATATCATGAATTAGCAATGATACTCCAAAGCATAGATTTATCTGACCAAATTGATATCCATACTGCCAGCACTGAAAATATTCGTGTTTACTGTAATCACCCCCAAGTACCCACAGATCAAACCAATCTAGTTTACAAAGCAGCCGCCTTAATGGCCAAGGAATTTCCCCTGGCTTTTAGTAATTTTGGCGGTGTTGATATTACCATCAAAAAAAATATTCCTGTCGCTGCTGGTTTAGCTGGAGGTTCTAGCAATGCCGCAGCCGTATTAGTAGGAATAGATTTACTTTGGGATTTGGGATTAACGCAATCAGAATTAGAAGAATTAGGCGCGAATCTCGGTTCAGATGTACCATTTTGTATTGGTGGAGGAACAGCTATTGCCACTGGTAGAGGTGAAAAACTTTCACCCCTGCAAAGTTTAGATAATCTACATATAGTATTAGCAAAATATCGCAGTTTAGAAGTTTCCACACCTTGGGCATATAAAACCTATCGGCAACAATTTGGCATTAACTATATTCAAGATGCAGATACTTTTGCTGCCCGTGCTACTGCATTTCATTCAGAAGCCATGGTCAAGGCCATTTTACATCGAAATCAACAAGAAATTGCCCAAAAAATACATAATGATTTAGAGAAAGTTGTACTACCAGCTTATCCCCAAGTATTGCAATTACGAGAATTATTCGCCAATCAAAAAGAAGTTTTAGGGACAATGATGTCCGGTTCTGGTCCTTCAGTTTTTGCTATTGTCGAATCTGAAAATCAAGGAGAAATAGTCAAGCAGCGAATACGTGAAGCTATTCCTGATCAAGATTTAGAACTGTTTGTAACGCGGACAATTAAACATGGAATCAAAATAGCTTAATTGGATCATTAATATGATTAAATCTTGTGGTGCGGGCATCCTGCCCGCTATAATTATACAAATTCAATGCAGTACAGTTTAGTAGCGGCTTCCAGTTGCTTCATACCTTCAAACCTATTCATCTTCGATTTTAAATTATTATGAATGAACCAAAACAAACACCATCAGCAGATATTTCCACTCAAGTACCCCCCACCCCTTTACGCTGTTTAACCGGGGCAATTATGTCAGGAGGATTTGCATTTGCGGCCTATTCTTTGATGATATCAATCGCCACTACTTTTGCCCGTAAACCCATCCATTCTGACAACCAAATGGTAATTAACATTGGTTCGGCTGTGCGTACCTTAGTAGTAGGTGTAGTCGCCTTGGGAATGGGAATATTTGGGTTAGTAGCTTTGGGTTTATTAGCCTTAGCAATTCAACTGATTATTCAGCAATTAACTAATCCTAAAAGTAGTTAATTTTAATTTTATTTAAAACTTGTACCTATCCTACTAACTACAGGTACAGGTTTAGCTAATGGTGAATTATTTTCATTTTTGATAAATTGCAACTTGGTATTTGTTGAACTTGAAGTTAAATGATGTTTTTTCCGCCAATGGGCGGGAGATAAACCATGATGTTGGCGAAACTGTCGGGAAAAATGACAAGTATCCTTATAACCTACTTGAGCAGCAATTTCTTCAATTGTCTGATGCGTATTTTTCAATAAAGCCAGGGCTGCTACCATTCGTCTTTTGACAATCCAAACATTTATGGGTTTTCCCGTTTGTTTAGCAACTTGATTAGTTAAATATGCAGAAGAATAGCCTACAGCCTCCGCAACATCAGATGCAGTAATTCCCTCTTGATAATTAGCTTCAATATAATCAAAAACCTTTTTCAGATGAGGAATAATAGGAAAAATTGACTGACAATTTAGTGATGTAGTTAATAATTCTCCTGGTGTGAATTGATGGGAATTTGTAGCATACCAATATCTCAAAAGAGCTTGTTTTTGCAATCTAATAGCAATAGCCCGCAATAACTCATTCCTTGTTACAGGTTTAGTTAAATAATCATCTGCTCCCAATTCCATGGCTTTTCGCAAAGATTCCTTTGTATTAATAGCAGTCACAAAAATGAAAGGAATAATTGCTGTTAATGAATCTTCCCGCAGGTTACTTAATAAAGTATAACCATCCAGATCTGGCATTACCAGATCACAAATTACCAAATCAGGTAAATATTGTTTGATTAACTCTAGTCCCATCATTCCATTTTCTGTACTTATGGTATCATAACCCTCAGATTGAAGACAATCTAAGATCAAATTGCGACTGAAAACATCATTATCAATGATGATAATTTTTTTGGATCTTTGGTACATAATTATTCCAATCACTAAATTTTGAGGTGTTTAACTACTACTAATCACTCGTAAATCTAGATATTATTTGAGCAATAATTAACACAAAATTAGAGCAAAGATTTCTTACAATCTTAATAATTGTGATGATCTCAATTAGTAATTAGTTTTTGGCAACTTCCCATTTAAGTTTGAATAAACTTGATTTTAACAACAAAAAATAAATACTTTCCATTTGGTTGCATGAAACAAATAATTGTTTTTTATTGCTTTCCAATTGAGCTACCCTGAGATTTGAACTTGTCACCATAAAAAGGCAATAAAGATTTCACTCTTGCCTTTTGCTTTCCATAAGTAAACTGTGAGTTTTTTACGTGATTTCAGTAAATTCTCTATCTTTAAAATTTAACTACGGAATTAGATCAGTAGTCATCTGTCCTCAGGAGTATGTTTTTCATAAAATTAGCTGGCAATAATCATACTAATGGGGGATGTAAAAAATTAGCAATTGTGATGGCTGAAACTTTAGCCTATTGTGATTGATAATACTAACCCCCTTTTTATAATAGAGGTTAGTATTACTACCACAACTTAAACTAAAGCTGCTGTTGTTTTCAGAGCAAAAATTTTCTCAATTACATCTTCAACCACCTTATCTGGTGTAGAAGCACCAGAGGTAATACCAACTTTAATTTCCCCTGCTGGTAGCCAGTTTTCTGTAATTACCAAATCTCCCGTTAATTCTCGATGTTCAATCTTATTAATTGATTGAATACATTCAACACTATCAATGTGATAAGAAGGAATATTCCGATCAAAAGCAATCTGTTGTAATTGGGTAGTATTTGATGAATTAAATCCACCAATTACTATCATTAAATCCAGATTTTCTTGCACCAATTCCAACATCGCATCTTGACGTTCTTGAGTGGCATCACAGATAGTATTAAAATTTTGAAAATGCTCATTTAACTCTGCCGGTCCATATTTCTGCATCATTGTTCTCTCTAGCATTTTACCGATCTTTTCGGTTTCATCTTTGAGCATGGTTGTTTGGTTTGCAATTCCTACCCGTTCTAAATCTTGATCAGGATCAAATCCCGCAGAACAAGCTTTAGCAAACTTAGTTAAAAATTCTTGACGATCGCCACCATTGAGAATATAGTTAATTACATATTCTGCTTCTTTTAAATTCAAAACAATCAAATATTTCCCAGCAAAGGAACTGGTAGCAACGGTTTCTTCATGTTTGTATTTTCCGTGAATAATTGATGTGTAATCACCTTTTTTGTGCTTTTCTACAGTGTTCCAAACTTTAGATACCCAAGGACAAGTGGTATCAACAATTTGACAACCTTTCTCATTGAGAATTTGCATTTCTTGAACACTAGCGCCGAAAGCTGGTAAAATCACCACATCACCTTTACCAACAACAGAAAAATCTTTGATTTTGTCAATGACGGGAATAAATTCTACCCGCATTTCTTGCATTCGTTTATTCACGGATGGATTGTGAATAATTTCGTTAGTAATCCAAATCCGTTCTGTGGGAAAATGCTGGCGGGTTTCATAAGCCATTGCTACAGCACGTTCCACACCCCAACAAAAACCAAATGCTTGTGCTAGTTGAATCGTCACATCACCACGCTTGAGAGTGTAGTTAGAATCCCGGATTTCCTGAATCAAGTTACTTTGATATTCAGATTGTAACTGGGTAGCAACTTCCGCTTGATGACCAAAGCCCTTACGATTGTAAGTGGCTGAATTTTGCAGGTTGCGTTTAAAAGCTTTTGTATCCATTTGAAATTGGCGACTAAAATTACTATTTTTGATTTTCTCGCGCCTGGAGGCAATTTGAGATGGGAAATTTTAATTGCTCAAAATCATATAATCATATTTCTTGAGGACTTACGCCAAGATTCCCCAAATCTGTAAGTAATGTGAATTTTATCTCTTGTAGGGTGCGTCAGACACAATATTTGACAAAAAACAGATTCTGCTATCTGACGCACTCAAAACCCTAATAAATTAAATTACTTATTAGATATCCGGTCTGCGAACTCCGAGTTATAACCTTCTTCCCCGTGTTCGTTGATATCCAAGCCTTGATTTTCTGTTTGATCTGAGACTCTTAAACCAACTGTAGCAGCAATAACTTTCAGAATGGTCCAAGTCCCCACCCCAGCAATGATATAGGCTAGAGCAATTGCTCCTAATTCCACAAATAATTCACTCAAGTTACCACGGAGTACCCCGTCCTTACCTCCAGAATTAACCTCAGTTGTGGCCAAGAAAGCCGTTAAAATCGCACCAATAGTTCCACCCACACCATGGACAGGATAGGTATCTAGGGCATCATCAACCCGTAACTTGTGCTTGAAACTGACAGCGTAGAAACAGACGAAGGAGGTAATAAAACCAATTAAAATTGCCCCTAGAGGGGTGACAAATCCTGCCGCTGGGGTGATTCCCACTAAACCAGCCACAGCACCGGTAGCAGCGCCTACAGCGGTGGGTTTTCCCCGTAATGTAGCTTCTAGAATCAACCACATTAATGCACCAGCGGCGGCGGATGTATTAGTAGCAACAAAGGCAACTGTGGCTACAGTGCCGGCGGATAAGGCGCTACCAGCGTTAAACCCAAACCAACCAAACCAAAGTAAGCCAGCGCCCAACAAAATAAAGGGGACATTGTGGGGAGGACTGAGACGATCTGGATAGTTTTTTCTCGGTCCGAGGACAATTGCTGCTACTAGTGCCGAAATACCAGAACTAATATGTACTACTGTCCCACCTGCAAAGTCTAGAGCGCCTATACCGCCATATAAACCCAAAAATCCTCCCTTCGCCCAAACCATGTGCGCTAGGGGTGTGTAGATGAACGTTGACCACAACACTACAAATAGGCAATAGGCACGGAAACTCATCCGTTCAGCGATCGCACCTGATATTAGTGCTGGGGTGATGATTGCAAACATGGCTTGATAAATCATGAATGCTTGATGGGGAATTGTTGGCGCGTAAGAAACCACTTCTGCTGGGGCTGAACCTTGCAGATAACCTGTTGTTTCCAAGCCAACACCATTTAAGCCCAACCACTGTAAGCCACCAATAAAAGGTAAACCAGGGGCAAAGGAAAGACTATAACCCCAGAGAACCCAAGTGACTCCCACAATGGCCATCAACACAAAACTCATCATTAATGTGTTGAGGATATTGCGCGATCGCACAAACCCACCATAAAAAAACGCTAATCCGGGTGTCATCAGCAATACCAAGGCTGATGAAATCAACATAAATGTTGTATCTCCCGTATCAGGAGGTGGTGCAGCCGTTGACTCCGCTGCTAAGGCATTCCCTGTTAATAGCGCTCCCACCATGAATAGGGTTAAACACCAGGTGATAACTAATTTCTTGAACACTTGTTTTCTTTCCTACGCGTCTACGATGTTTGTCCTAATTAAATACAATTCGTATTTTTCGCTACTTTTTTTGTCTTAAAAGTTACTTAACTTCTAAGTTAATAGTCAGCTTAACAAAAATATTACTAAAAATTCTATCTTTTTTTATATTTCTATCTGGGTAATGTTGACGGCAAAAATTATGTTTGGTTTGATACATTTTTATCAAAAATTTTATAGATGTAAAATTTGATAAACACCCGATTTTTTGGGCAAAATTCTCCCAAAAACCCCATTAACCGATGATTTACCATCAGCAAAAAATTTTTTTCCAAAACACTTGACATTATCCTACAAGGACTGCTATATTATCTAAAGTTAATTCCTTGGGGCGTAGCCAAGTGGTAAGGCAGCGGGTTTTGGTCCCGCCATCCCTAGGTTCGAATCCTAGCGCCCCAGTTATATAAGAACCAAATATATACAAATACGTAAAAATATATATTTGGTAAACAGTAGATGCTTATGATTAAACAATTAAAATGAAATTTCAACTATTATTAGGCTTAGGCGGTTTTTTTTCCGAACTGAAAGGTAGACATTGGTGGCTAGGGATGCTAATCTGGTTGGTATTACTTGCTCCTGCCCAAGGGTCTGTAATTCTGCGTGTAGCAATTGCCAAAGAAGTTAAACAGGTAAAAGTCGGTGCTTCCACAACCGCTATTGTTAAAGATAGTAGGGGTAAGACACTAGGAGAATTACCAGGAATGAGACCCTTTGCCGCTCAAGCGGTTGCGGGGGGGGTGGTTTTAGATAGATGGCAATCAGGGTTATTTTGGATTGAACCAACAAATAGGGGATTTGTTTATATTGGCGATCGCTGGTTTCGTGGTAGAACCTTAGTAGTACCCACAGGTAACAGCTTAACTGCGGTGAACTGGGTAGATTTAGAAGAATATCTCTACAGCGTCATTGGTGGAGAAATGAATTCTAGCTGGCCAGAAGAAGCCCTCAAAGCCCAAGCCATAGCAGCCCGTACCTATGCCCTTTATGAGCGCGAAAGACAGAGAAGAAATCCGGTGTACGATTTAGGGGATAGTCCAGATCGTTGGCAAATTTATAAAGGTGTAAGCAGTGAATCTGCCAAAACCTACAACGCAGCAGACCAGACAGCAGGCAAGATATTAACTTACAATAATCAAATTATTCTTTCTGTCTTTCATGCTTGTTCCGGTGGACACACTGAAAACGTCGAAGATGTCTGGAGTACCAGAGAACCTTATTTACGTGCTGTTCCCGATTTTGACCAAAACATCGAAGAATGTAAATGGAAAAAGACCTTGAGTCCTGGAGAAATTAGTGCCAGAATTTCTGGTATTGGTAATGTCAAAGACATGATTATCGAAAATGTTTCACCTTTTAGAAGTGTCAAAACTCTGAAAATTATCGGTGATAAAGGGACTAAAATTATCAAAGGTGAAGAAGTGAGAACCGCACTAAAAATTAAAAGTACGCGGTTCATTGTCAATAAAGACGCAAATGGTAGTTTTGTCCTGCAGGGATTAGGTTTTGGCCATGGTTTAGGAATGAGTCAATGGGGGGCTTATGAATTAGCAAAACGTGGTGCAAACCATCTACAAATTTTAGGATATTACTATCAAGGTGTAGCCTTGACACCCATTCAAGCAAAATAGGCACTCTTACAAGAGGAAATAGGCAATAGGGAGCAGGGAAATATTTGTTAGTGACCAATCACCAATCACCAATCACCAATCACCAATCACCAATCACCAATCACCAATCACCTGTCCCCTATTTGCTTATTCTGAAATTCCTGTTCTAGTAAATCTGTTTCTGTGGAATAAACAGAATCTTCTTTACTAATAACTTTTTCCGTTGCAAATTCACGAGCGAAGGCGATTTTCTTCTGTAAAGAAGCATCTGCACCTGCTAATAATCTAGCTCGTTCTTGACGTTGATAATTGCGAGTAGTAATTTTATCATTGCGGCGTTTAATCCAGAAATATCGAATTAAGGGAATAGCTAAAAACCCTGTACCATAAGCCAATAACAATCCATAAATACCTTGCACAAAAGCAACTAATCCGCCAATTTGAGCCGCAATTGTGCCATCTTTTAATAAATTTCCCAAAATCAAAGCCCCAACAAAATTCACTCCTCCTAAACCCGCACTGAGGAGAATTTGTCCAGAACTAGCTGCACTAAACTTCCAGGAAAATTCATGGAGATATTCAGATATTGAACGCCGCTGTTTTTTACTAGCTTTTACCTGTAATTCTGGGAAATAATATACCATTTGACCATCTGAACTTACCTGGGGAAATCCATTAAATCTTACCAGCACAGGTAACATATAATCCTCATATTCTTGTTGATATTTTTCGCCAATATCATCTAAATAAGGAGCAATTTGTTCTGCTACTACCGCACCTTGATTATTACTAATAATAGCCCCAATGTCTTCCCAGCGGCGTTCTTCCAAATTAGCATTAGGATCACCATCACCAAAAAGAAATGAAAACACCGCTTCCAAAAAATTCATTTCACTATTTTCGCCCTTTTCTCTGCGTCGTTCTTGGTAATTATCGCCATAATTTGGGCTAAAATACCAGAATAAATCCGGGAAAAAGAAGAAATTATTACTTCTATAATTACTACCACTGCGATTATCATCATCCCGGTTGGAACTAGCAGTGATAATAATAAAAATAGTCACAGTAATCAAAATGATAGAAGCGACTAAAAGAATACCAAAAGAAATCCGAATTAGGTAAAATAGCACAGACCAGATTTTTTTCCACCATTCTTTCAACCGTATTTGCCAGTATTTATTGCGTAAAATATCTCGAAAATTGCGGGGAAATTGGTAAACAACATCACCAGATTCTGCAACCTGTAAATGCCCTCCAGCGTCAGCAGCTAGGGCTAATAAACCTTGATTGACTTGAGCTATATTTAATCCTATATGTGTGGCCACATCACCAACTGTGACGCGGTAGCCCAGTTGTTCCACAGAACGCATAATGGCGGAATTGGGAGTCATAAATTTGTCATTTTATTATATTTTGGTTTACCTTTATTAAGTATAATTGAACTAATATTTCTTGTCTTTGCGGTTCTGACAGCAGTTGGCGATCAAACCCGTAACAAAAGTTTATCCTTTTCCTCCTCCCGGTGCGGGGGGATTGAGGGGGGCTAAGATGTACCTTATATGATTGGAAATCGCTGTAATTGCAATAATACCTGATATTGGTTTTCTGCGTTTATCCGCGTTCATCATCTTTCATCTGCGGTTAATTCATTATTCCGTATCCATCACAAATTAGCTAGATTTATAATACATACATGGTTCAGTACAGTCTCGCTCAAAGTCCAGAAATTATCCTGATTGTTCCTGGTAAAGATTCCACTAAAGCCCGTGACAAAGCAATGGATCAGCTAATGGAACTTATGGAAGCGGGGGAATTACCAACTCAACTAGAAGCAGGATTTGGTCCCCAACAGTTAATTGAAATCAAAGAACCAACTACAGATACTTCTAGTCGTGAAGATGAAATTACCCAAGCGGTGCAAATTCTTAGTAATTTAGCTTCTTTAAAGTTAAAAGTCCAAGAATCGCGCACAGAAGCCTTAGAAATTCGCCAAGCCATTGATGTGCTATTTTCCGATAAATCCGTCACCCAGGAGGAAATAACCAATCTCAAAGAAGGTTTTAAGGTTCTCAAAAATTTTGCTCAGGCCAATCTCCGTTACCAGGAAGCAAAATCAAAAGCCGAACAAGCTAGACAAATTTTAGATCAAGCTCTTAAATCACCAGAGTAAGGGGTTGTCTTAAAAGTTTATGGCGATTATCAATCGCTACTACACAAGCAAAGTCCACCTGCGTGGACTAAGGAAAAATTAAGGATTTAAAACCTGCGTAGGCAGGTTTTGTCTGTGTAGATGTGATTTCTAATCGCCCTTAGACTGTTAAAACATCCTCTAAGCGGTAATAGGTGATTGGTGCATTCCTGAGTCCTGATCAGGAATTTACCACAGGAATGGATGGGTGTGATATTATGGGAAACTGCTACACAAATTTACAAACAATAAACATCTAAGCGACCATGGCTCTAACGCAACAGCGCAAACAAGAAATCATTTCTGGCTACCAAGTTCATGAAACCGACACTGGTTCGGCTGATGTGCAAATTGCAATACTCACTGACCGGATTAATCAACTCAGTAAACATTTGCAAGCTAATAAGAAAGACCATTCCTCCCGCAGAGGATTATTGAAGATGATTGGTCAAAGAAAGCGTCTTCTAGGCTATGTCCAAGCAAATAGCCGGGAAAAATATCAAGCTTTAATTACTCGTCTCGGTATTCGCGGTTAGGAACTAATTCTTATGGCTGCTGAAGAATCGGAACGTAGTTCTTTACCTTTTGAGCCAAACAAAAAGCGTCAAAGACCCGCTAAGGCTATAAAGCAACCCGTCCTCAAAACTCAAGAAACCCAAGAAACCGAAAACAAAAACAAACCGCAACAGCAACGTCGTTATTCTAAACAAGAAATGGCGATTCCTCAAGTGGTTAGCCAGCGCATGATTCGCCGAGTGGCTGCTTTTTGCGGTATTCCCACATTTTTAGGTATTGCTAGTTTGGTAGTTAGTTATCTGCTAGTTACTATAGCTCATATCCAACTTCCCCCTATCGCCGTTTTATTGGTGAATATGGGATTATTTGGTTTAGGAGTAGTAGGAATTACCTATGGTGTTCTTTCCGCTTCTTGGGACGAGGAAAGACCGGGAAATATGATCGGTTTAGCTGAATTTAGCACTAATTGGGGAAGGATGGCCGAAGTTTGGCGTGAGACCCGGAAAAAGAACGTCTCATAATCATCTCATCATCAGCGTCCAGGTCATAACTGTAATCTGGGGTAAGTTGGAAAATAAGTTTTTTCTGGTTTATACCTAGTATTCAGCCAAAAATACCTGGCGCTAAGTAGGTTATCGTTAAAAATTGTTGTTATGACAAGGGAACAGGGAACAGGGAAGAGGGAAACTTTACTTTTCGTGATGTCGGTTTTTTTTCCGTTCACCTACTTATACAGCCGATTTCGTTCTTATGAGGTACAAATCATAATCATGAAACTCTTGTGGGGTGGGCATCTTGCCCGCCCAAACTGTACCTCATTACACCGGAAAATGCTATATCATTCAATTGTTGTTAAATTGGTAAAAGATTTGATCATATAATAATCATGATTTGAGAATTACCAAGCCAGAAAAAATTATGCAGTCTCCTCTTTACTTTTTCACTGTTGAAGAATATCTGGAATTAGAACAAATTAGCGATATTCGTCATGAATATTTTGCCGGCGAAGTCTTTGCTATGGCTGGAAGTAGTAAAGAACACAATATAATTACTCTCAATATTGCTAGTAGACTACGTTCTCAGTTACGGGGTACTTCCTGTAATGTTTTCATGTCAGATATGAAGGTAAGAATAAATTTAGCTAATCAAAATCAAACTATATTTTACTATCCTGATGTCATTGTCAGTTGCGACAGCGAAGATCAAGACCGTTATTTTTTGAATTATCCTTGTTTAATTATCGAAGTCCTATCACCAAGTACAGAAACTATAGATAAACGGGAAAAACTTCTTAATTACCGCAGTTTATTAAGTTTAAAAGAATATGTTTTGATTTCTCAAGATGAAGTTAAGGTAGAGGTTTATCGTCAAAATGAAAAAGGAAATTGGACTATACAAATTTTAATGAATCGTGATGATAAATTACATTTAGATTCCGTTGGATTAATTTTAGAAATGACAGAAATATATGAGGATGTTATCAATTTAGATATAATGTAGCTTGCTATGCTATTATTTATGTATTTACAGCAGATTTCGTTTTTATGAGGTACAAATCATAATCATGAAACTCTTGTGGGGTGGGCATCTTGCCCGCCCAAATTGTACCTCATTACACCGGAAA
>OMJF01000031.1 GCA_900299285.1 Anabaena sp. 54
AATTAATAGAAAATTTGGAGAAATTGAACTAGATTTAGTAACCAGAATTAGAAGTTTAAACATAGAAATACTGGAATCTTTGGGAGAGGCAATATTTGATTTAGATACTGTGGCAGATTTACAAAACTGGTTAGATAATCTTTGATATATGAATAAGGAAACATTACAAGCAAGTCGGGAATGGTGGTCACAAAAATGGCTAGATTTACTAGATTCTTACCGATTTAAAAAGCGCTTAGAACGGGCAAGAAATTATTCTCGTCAAGGAAATGTTTTGAGTATTAAATTTAAAGCTGGGAAGGTATTAGCTAGAGTGCAAGGTAGTGAAGCAGAACCTTACAAAGTGTCTTTATCTCTTGATGCTTTTAGCGAGGAAGAATGGGGTTATGTGGTAGAAACAATGTCCCAAAAAGCGATTTTTGCGGCTAAGTTATTAGCAGGAGAAATGCCACAAAATATCGAAGAAGTTTTTATCAGTAACGGTTTATCATTATTTCCCTTTACTCTAACTGATGTTCACAGTAAATGTTCCTGTCCTGATAAAGCCGTTCCTTGTAAACATATCGGTGCTGTATATTATCAATTAGGCGATCGCTTTAGTGAAGATCCTTTTGTATTATTTCAACTACGTGGACGCACCAAGGAGCAAATTATCAGCGATTTACGTCAATTACGCAGCAGTAAAAATGTAGAAACAATTGAAGAAAAATTAGAAATTCAACCACAAGTTTCTGAACATCAATATCCCGTTAAAATAGATAATTTTTGGCGATATAATCAGCCATTAGAATCTTCTTTGGTGGTAATTTCTCCTGCTGTCAGTGAAACAGTATTAGATGTATTAGGGACAATTCCTTTAGCAAAAGATGAGGAAAATACAACTAATTTACCTACTAGTGAATTAGTAATGAAATATTTACAAGCATTGTATAAAGATGCAAGTCAAAAGGCTTTTTTAGCCGCCATGAACGTAGGAGAATAAATTAATCATTTTTGATGTACCCATTGCCTCACAGCTTTTCTAATTGCCCTTCTACCATTTGTCCGATTTTGCTCAATCAATTTTGGTAAATCTCGAATTTCTAAACTAGGAAATACTAAACTTCTCTCAGATTCCAAATATTCCCCATTTTGCAAAAGGTAAATTTTCAATTCACCAGCATCATAGCACCAAATTTCAGGAACTCCTAACCGAGCATAAATGGAAAACCGATTTAAATACTTATTAGTAACATCAATTTCTAAGGCTAAATCAGGAGGTGGATCTTTTTGTAAATCTAAATCTAATCTACCCCTAACTAATGATTCATTTTGAAAATAAAAACAATTATCTGCCTCTATTCCTGCCATTTTGCGTTCTCGCTTCCAGGTTGTTGAACCTAAACTTTCATAGTTTAAATCCAACTCTTCAGCGATATCTTTAACTGCATCACTAATTACTTCTTTATATTGTTCACATTCTGGTAAAGGTGTCATGATTTCTAAATTTCCATCATCATAAGCTACTCTAGTGACAATTCGGATTTTTTGAGGGTGCATCAAATCTAATAAATCTGTAATAATAAACAGATTTTAAACAACTGACACACCCTAAATCTTTATCTAAAATTGATAAGAAACACCAATAGAAAGAACAGGATAAATATTCAACCAATTAAGGTCATCCTGTACTTTTTTCCTTTCTGCTTCGATGTCAGTATTAATTTGCTGTTGTAAAGTGGGCGTTGCACCTGAACCGAACCCAGGTGTTATTTCTACTTTTGGAGATCCGGCAAACATTACACCCAAATTTGTGGAAAATCCCCAACGTTTACCAGGTTTCACAGCATTACCCCAGCCAATACCAATATATGGTGCAACACTATTGCCAAAAGAAACTTTAGTTTTCACTGATGTAAGCACAGTTGTGGAGTTATAGTTTGTACCATTGATATTAATTGTTACACCATTATTGGGTTTCCCAGTTCCTTCTATATTATTGTCCTGAAATACCAAGCCTCCAGTCAAACGGAAACCGGCATTTTTCCAAGGATGGTAGTCAGCGAGGGTGGATATATTCAACAGGTTGAGATCGGCTTTATAATCAACATCAGACAAGTTAATATCTCTACTGATACCTAAACCATTAACCCCAACTTTAGCATTAATATTAGGTGTAATAGATTTAGTGACTGTTGCACCCACACCTAATGTACTAATTTCTGGTGTAATTGCCCAACCACGAGTTTTTGCAGAAGTTTCACTTTTTTCCTCCGTAGGTTTAGGTTGAACTTCCTCTGGTTTTGTTACTGGTGTGGTGACAGGTTGATTAGTACAGCGGGAATTTAAAGGATAATTTTTACAAAATACATCTAAATCCAGTGGTCTTCTGGCCAGTAAATCACCAGCGCTGTAAGTGAAAGTTCCTGGTTGAGAAGGAGTCTCAGTTTTTTCAGGAGTAATTGATGTGGCAATAACCTCATTTGTGACTTCTGGCTGGGTGATTGATTCGGCAACAACTTCTTTAGCAATGACCATCTGATTGATTGATGTTCCCATTGCCAAACTAACCGCGACTGTCAATACAGACGTACTGAATTTGAAACTGTTCATTATCTGATGTTTAGTAAAATTTATTTGTTACGTTATATATTATATCAAATGTGTAAAATCCAAAAAAAATCTAAAAAAATATAGAAAAAGCTCTTGCTGTGACACAAGAGCTATAAAAAGTATGATTTTATCAGTGATAAAATATAGATGAAAACAACCTAGTCGAGGTCATTCATAAACATCACTGGTTCTGTTTCCCGGTTAATACCTTTCTCGAAACCACCAGAAGCAGCGCGGGCGCGGCCTGCGTGCCACAAGTGACCAACAAGGAAGAAGAATCCTAAAACGAAGTGTGAACAAGCTAACCAAGCGCGTGGAGACACATAGTTAAAGGAGTTAATTTCGGTAGCCACACCACCTACAGAGTTCAAAGAACCCAGTGGAGCGTGTGTCATGTATTCAGCAGCACGACGAGCTTGCCAAGGCTGAATATCGTTCTTGATTTTTTCCAAGTCAAGACCGTTAGGACCACGGAGAGGCTCTAACCAAGGACCGCGGAAATCCCAGAAGCGCATGGTTTCACCACCGAAGATGATTTCACCTGTAGGAGAGCGCATCAAATATTTACCTAGACCAGTAGGACCTTGAGCAGAACCGACGTTAGCACCTAAGCGTTGGTCACGAATCAAGAAGGTTAAAGCTTGTGCTTGAGAAGCTTCAGGACCAGTAGGACCAAAGAATTCGCTAGGGTATGCGGTGTTGTTATACCAAACCATGACGGAGGCGATAAAGCCCATCATAGAGAGAGCGCCTAAGCTATAGGAAAGGTAAGCTTCACCAGACCAGATAAAAGCACGACGCGCCCAAGCGAAAGGCTTGGTGAAGATATGCCAAATACCACCGGAAATACAAATTAAAGCAATCCAGATATGACCGCCAATAACATCTTCCATGTTATCAACGCTGATAATCCAGCCTTCGCCACCGAAGGGAGCTTTCAAAAGATAACCGAAGATAATCGCTGGGTTCAGTGTGGGATTAGTAATTACACGCACATCACCACCACCTGGAGCCCAGGTATCATAAACTCCACCGAAGAACATAGCCTTGAGTACCAACAACAACGCACCACAACCTAATATAATCAGGTGGAAGCCGATGATGTTGGTCATCTTGTTCTTGTCTTTCCAGTCGTAACCGAAGAAAGAAGAATATTCTTCTAAGGTTTCAGGACCGCGAACGGCATGATAAATACCGCCAAAACCGAGAACAGCAGAAGAAATTAGGTGAAGTACACCAACTACAAAGTAGGGGAAAGTATCTAAAACTTCACCACCTGCACCAACGCCCCAACCAAGTGTGGCGAGGTGAGGGAGAAGAATCAAGCCCTGTTCGTACATGGGCTTTTCGGGAACGAAGTGAGCAACTTCAAATAAAGTCATTGCTCCAGCCCAGAAGACAATCAAACCAGCATGGGCTACGTGTGCGCCAAGTAGTTTACCAGATAAGTTGATTAAACGTGCGTTACCGGACCACCAAGCGAAACCGCTGGATTCTTGGTCGCGTCCACCACTAATGACTCTATTAGAGAGCGTTACCACGTGGTAATACCTCCTCAGGGAATACAAATTGTTCGTGGGGTTGATCTTGAGGGGCCATCCAAGCGCGAATACCCTCGTTCAGTAAAATGTTTTTGGTATAGAAAGTTTCAAAC
>OMJF01000032.1 GCA_900299285.1 Anabaena sp. 54
AAATCATTGTACTTTTCCGTATTTAACTGACATTCAAACACAGAATACTGTACCCGCTGACCATAACCCTCTAATAAATCAGCTATCTTTTGCCGGCGTTTATTATCAGGAACATCGTAGGAAATCACATACAAAAACATAACACAAACATCACAAAAAATCAATCAATTCGATATGGTTTATAATGATGACTAGGATTATAAACAAACTGTTTAAAATTCCTAACTTGTCGAGTCAATAAATCCCACTTTGGTTGTTTAATTCCCTCGTCAGTTTGAATTTCCTCCGTCATTCTTTGCAAAAACCCCCGTAAAAACTTTTTCCTACCCAAATTATTCAAATAACATCCCCCATTTTTAAATTCAAAATCAGCCTTAACATCCATAATTTTGCGATTAATTAACCACATTACCAGGGAGTCTACCAAAGGAGCGCGGAACTCTTCAATTAAATCAGAAGCCAAGGCCGCATGACCATCATTTCCTTGATGTAAACAAGCATAATAGGGGTCAAGACCTTGAATTTCAATTAATGCTAATAAATGATTCCACAGCACTTGATACCCAAAACTTAACATGGCATTCACAGGGTTTCCTGGAGGGCGACGACTACGACCAGAAAATACAAAATCAGAATTAGTCAGACATTCACTAAAAGCCGAGAAATATTGAGCCGCACCAGCACCTTCAAAGCCCATTAACCGTTCTAAATTATCTGCTGTGGCTGCTTGTGTAGCTAAATAATCTAAACTGTCTAAAATTCGTTCTATAAGTTCTGAATCTCGTTTTTTCTGCTGTCTTCTTAATAGCACCCGGCTATTTTTTAATTTACTTTTAACAAGTTCCCTAGCGGTAATTAACTTGTCTATAGGAGATAATTGTTGTTGATAACGGGATAATTGTCGGTATCCCCTAGAAATTGGTAAAATTCTGCCATAGCAGTAACCCATTCTTGATAAATAAGCAATAGGAATATCCCGCCATAAACAAGCACGAATTACTTGAGTTGTGATTTGCGATTGACCAAAAATCAAAATTTGTTCTAACAAGGGTAACTGGACTTCAATGTAAACAGTATCCCCTTGTTTAACTAATAAAGTTTCTTTCTGTAAACAGACATAACAATTCTGTTCAGCAACATAAAGGGTCTGCATGGAATTATCAAAAATGATTCAATTATTAACGCCACCAACGTTGTAAATAAGATTTTTTTCGAGAACGATATTCACCTGTTCCAGAAGAAGTTAATTCTGCATTTTGTTCGGGTTCTAACCACAAAATTACCCTATCTGCTGCACTAGCCACTATATAAGTAGCTACTGTCACTAACAAAGTATTAATAATAACTGCCGCTAAACCCAAAGGTGCAATTAACAAAATGACTAAAGTAATACCACCATTCACAGTAGATATAGAAACATTTCTGAATGTAGCAGAACGTGGTGAAATATACATGATGAGTAAAACCTGAAATAAAAGTGATGATATTGACTACCATAACCTGAGAATTACCCAAAAACCAGGAAAAGAAGATAAACTAAATTATTACTATTTTTTGTCAAAAACCAAAATTAGTAATATTTACAGTCAATCAATAAACAATGTTTAAATATTTTCTTTTTTTATTGAGATGATTTGCCATAAATTACTAACAGAGTAACTATTGTAACAATGTCTAAGAAACCTCCCCATTCTTACGCAGAACGTTTAGCTTTTGAACGTTTACTATTATTAATTACTACCCTACTCAAATATCCGGGTGTGGGGAGTCCAGAATCTGTGGAGTCTCACAATAGTAAGAATCATGACGCAATTAGTATCGTTAAGATATATTTACAGCAATTAGCGACGGAATTAAATGTAGAACTACCTGATAATTATCCAGCAGTGGCTACATTACGTAAAGATCTAGAAACTCTGAGACGCTACGGTATTTTAGATCAAAGAATGTATCGCTGGGGATATTATTTAGGTACTGGTGCGCTGTCTATTACTGAACTCAAAGTTGCATTTAATGCTTTGGTATCCCAAGCACAATATCAAGGGGATGCCCAAACAAGACGCATTTATGAAACTTTAAGTAAAAGATTACGGGGTTTAGATATGGAACTCAAGGGAGAATTTTTTTATCCTACCCGTCAACATCTCAACCGTGCCATAATTCACACAGACCCGGAAGAAATGGCGGTAAAAGGAGAAAATAGAGATACATTATTTCATCAATTACCATTATTAGAACAAGCTATAAGTCAGGGACAAGCTATAGAAATTTCCCGTACTAAAGATTTCTATGGTTCTGGTAATATTGGTAGATTTCAGGTATTTCCTCTACAATTAATTTACCATGATATTGCCTGGTATTTATTATATGAACTTTGTGACAATGGACATTTAGTAATGGGGCGTATTAATAGGTTTAATAGTCATTGTTCCTTTGTTAAAACACCTGCTAGGGGTTTAGAAAAACAAAGAGAAAGTTTAGCTAAAGCTTATAGATTATTTGAAAATGGCTGGGGTTTGAATTTAGGTGAACCAGAACCGCAACAATTAGAATTAACAGGAACTCTTAAATTCATTAATGTTAAAGTCCGTTTTTATCCTCCCATATCCAACTTTATTTTAGAAGGAGAACGTCGTCACCTTTATCAAAAAATTACCCCTGGAGTTATAGACAAAAGCACTGGAGAATATACATTTATAGAATATGCTGTAAATTTGCCACCCCGATCTTTAAATGAGTTTATTTTCTGGGTTTATCGTTATATGGACAAAGCAGAAATATTGTCTCCACCGGAATTAATAAAACAACATTCTCAGGCTGCAAAAAATTTATATAATCGTTATCAGGAGATTTAGTTTGGCAATCTTAGAAGTATAACAGAACATTAGAATTAGCGATATAGACACTATACTACAGATTCTTAGAAAATTTTACCCTGTGCGACTGATTCAGACACGAAAAAATGGCGTTGCTGATTTTTGGGAAATAATGTTGCATAGATTAAAAACCTTTGTAGAGACCTTTTATGGAAGGTCTTGACACTGAAAAAACATTACCCATTTATGCAGTGCCTTTTTTTGCTAAGTACCCAAGCAAAATTAATTGCACATAGTTATTGAAAACAAAAATCTCTCTACTCCTTATCTGTTCCCTATTAAGAGTTCCCTCCTCTCAACTTCTCGGTTTAGTATAACAAGTACCTAAGAACCGTAAAATTCAAGAAAGGACTAATTTTAATTTAAAATTAAAAATTAATTAAAAATTCAACTTCAAATTTATGATTTCCTTGGCGTTGCTAACGCAGTATTTTCGGAACTTTTGGCAACCTAGAAAGGGTTTAGCGATCGCAGAAGCTTGTATAATTGGGATAGTGGCTGCTTTATCTGCGGTATTACTCAAACAGGGTTCAGGGTGGTTGGGAACATGGAGGGTACATACAACTCACATATTACCAGCATGGATAACTCTACCAATTATTGGTATTAGCTTGGGTTTTCTCTCCGGTTGGTTAGTGCAACGGTTAGCGCCAGAGACTGCTGGTAGTGGTATTCCCCAAGTAAAGGCAGCTTTAGCCAATGTACCAATGACATTATCATGGAGAGTAGCTTTTGTCAAGTTAATTAGTGCCATTATTTCTTTAGGTTCGGGGTTAACCTTGGGAAGACAAGGTCCTACAGTCCAGGTGGGTGCAGGTTTAGCAGCGGGAATGAGTCGTTTAGTTCCCACCTCTCCAGACCACCGGAGACAAATGATAGCGGCGGGTGCTGGGGCGGGGTTAGCGGCGGCTTTTAATGCACCTTTAGCAGGGGTATTATTTATTATTGAAGAATTATTACAAGACTTATCAGGATTAACCTTAGGAACGGCTATTATTGCTTCTTTTATTGGTGGTGTGATTTCCCGGTGGTTGGGTGGTGGTAGTTTGCAATTAGACTTAAAATTAATTGACTATTCTAGCACTTTTTCCCTATTAGAAATTCCTATTTTATTAATTTTAGGAATTTTCATCGGTTTATTAGCGGCTTTATTTAGTAAGGGATTAATTTTTAGTATTCAAATTTATCGCCGTTTACATATTAGTTTACCTTTACGAGTGGCTTTAGCTGGTTTGGCTTCTGGTTTAATTATTGCTTTACTTCCTGAATATTTTCGAGATAATACAGGTTTGCGAGAGTTTATGATTACTGGTGAAGCGAATATTGCCTTAGCTGCAATTGCTTTTATCGCCCAATTTATCTTAACATTAATTGCCTTTGGTTCAGGTGCGCCCGGAGGAATATTTGCCCCTAGTTTAATTTTAGGTTCTTGTTTAGGTCATATTATTGGTGTCTGGGAATTGCAAATATTTGGAATTGGTTCACCTACTACCTACGCATTAGCAGGAATGGGGGGATTTTTTAGTGCTGTTTCCAAAGTTCCCATAACTGCAATTGTCATTGTTTTTGAAATGACCACAGACTTTAATTTAGTATTACCTTTAATGGTGGTGTCTGTAACATCTTATTTAGTTTCTGATAAAGTTTTTCCTGGTTCACTTTATGATAAACTGTTAAAATTAAATGGCATTGTTATTAAGAGAGATCATGTAAATGAAGGCATATTAACACAATTAAAAGCCCAAGATGTTATGGAACGAAGCGTGGAAACATTAGAAGTAGACATGACAGTAGATGAGGTGATTAAAACTTTTTATCGTTCTCATCACCGGGGATTTCCTGTGGTAGAAAATAATAAATTAGTAGGATTAGTTTCCCAAACAGATCTACAGAAAATCCCTAATCATCTTTCACCAAATGAAACTCTTTTAAAAGAGATTATGACACCGCAACCAGTGACAGTTACACCCATAAATAGCCTCAGTCATGTTCTCTATTTATTAGATAGATATAAAATTAGTCGTTTACCTGTGGTAGATGGAAAAAAATTAATTGGAATTATTACCCGTGCTGATATTATTCGTGCAGAAGCAGAACATTTAAATGGAGAAAATGGGGTGAAAAGTCCCATAGTAGAACCTTCTTATTTAGTTTACCAAACAAGATCCCCTAGTATTGGTAGAGGTAGATTATTAGTCACTATTGCTAACCCAGAAACTGCCTTTGGTTTATTAGAAATGGCTGTGGCTATTGCCCGCGATCGCCATTATGAAATAGAATGTTTACAAATCATTTTGGTATCTCGTCACATTTCCCCAGCAGAAACCCCAGTCAACACCACAAAAAGTCGTCGCTTACTCCGACAAGCAGAAAGTTTAGCCAAAAAACAGCATATTCCCATTCATACCCAAATTCGTGTCGCCCATGATGTCGCCCAAGCAATTTTAGAAACTACCAAGGAAAGACATATAGATTTAATTTTCATGGGTTGGAAAGGAAATACATCTACCCCAGGACGGATTTTTGGTAATGTGGTAGATACGATTATTCGTCAAGCTAATTGTGATGTTGTTTTGGTAAAATTAGGTAGTAATTTTCATTCTCTCCAGCAATTAAAACGGTGGTTAGTTCCCATGGCCGGGGGACCAAATGCACCCATAGCTATTAAATTATTACCATCTTTAGTCACACTGGGAAATCAAACAGAAATTCGTTTAACTCAAGTAGTCAAACCTGGAGAAGTAGCGCCAGATATGACGGTTTTAGAAGAATCTACCCGTCAATTAATGCGTCACCGCAATTTATATAGTACCGTTGTTGCCGCATCTTTACAAGCTAACTCTGTGGCGACTGGAGTTATTGAGTTAGTCAAGTCCGAAAATTTTGATATTGTGATTTTAGGTGCTTCCCGTGAGGGATTATTACAACAAGCAATTCAAGGTAATATTCCTGAAGCAATAGCTTCTAGCGTTAATAGTACAGTAATTTTGGTTAGTAGTGCTATTCGGGAATAAAAAACATAAATTTGTCTCACACAAAGACGCAAAGAGTAAGAGGATGTTTTAAAACTTTTCAGCGATTATAAATCGCTACTACACAAACAAAGTCCACCTGCGTGGAATAACACAAAATTAAGGATTTGAAACCCACGTAGGTGGGTTTTGTCTGTGTAGATGTGATTTCTAATCGCCCTTAGACTTTTCAAACACCCTCTAAGAGTGGGAGAAATTTTTGATATCTAACCCAGCTTATTAATAAGTTATTACTCCCTATGCCAAAAAGCAAAAATCATCCCCACAATAAAACCACCAAGGTGCGCCCAATAAGCAACTCCCCCGGTTTCTACACTCATATTAGCTGCTGTTTGCAGACTAGCAAAACCAGAAATCAGATTTTGAAGAAAGAAAATCCCAATAATTACCAATGCGGGAACATTAATTGTAGTGATAAAAAAACCTAAAAATATTAAAGTGGTAATTCTGGCGCGAGGAAACCAGATTAAATATGCACCTAAAACACCAGAAATAGCTCCACTTGCTCCCAAGGAAGGAATAATAGAGTTGATATTAATAAACCATTGACATAAAGCAGCCAATGTACCGCAAGTTAAATAAAAAAATAGATATTTTAAATGTCCTAAACGGTCTTCAATATTATTACCAAAAACCCAAAGATAGACCATATTTGATATTAAGTGTAACCAACCTCCATGTAAAAATTGAGAAGTCAATAAGGTTGTCCACTCACCACTCCAGTTAGTAGTTAATTGTTGAGGTATGACAGCATACAATTGGAAAAACTGTTCTAGTTGTGTATTTGATAAACTTACTTCATGGAGAAATACTAGAACATTCATTCCTATTAACCCATAAGTAAAATATGGGGTAATTCGGGTCGGGTTTTCATCATAGAGGGGAAACACAAATTTTGTTCCTAAATAATTACTAATAGCACTATAACGCTTAATTAGGGGGAACAGGGGACAGGGGACAGGGAAGGTTTTTTCTGTTCACCTATTTACAAGGTATGTTACTAATGACTAATGTACAATGACTAATATTACAAAAAATTTGCTGATTCATAGAGTCTACGGATAATGGATGTAATTTTAGTTCCATAATTCAAATCTGCGGACCAGCGCCCCGATAATTGATTAATTGACGGAGCAACACCCCTGGTAACAAAGCGAAATCTAGGGTCTACTTGTTCCTGTACCAAAGGTTCTAAACTAGCATAGGCTTTTAAATGTTGAATATGCGCTCTGACACCAATCCTCGCACTAGGAAATGAAGCTCCTTGAGACCCACCACTAGCAGCACCTAAACCAGCAAAGTTATTTTGCTGGGGTTTAATATCAGCACCAAAGCGCAAAAATCCAGTTTCTAAACACATTTGACAAAAAGCAATATCGTGATTTACTCCTTCAATATTTGCTTCTTCTCGATATAGTTTAGGAAGATCAGGAAACTGGATCAGAGCGTTTTGATTATTATTTTTTAGAAATAGTTGTAGCTGTAATTCTGATGTATTACCATTGGAGATAATTTGCTCAATTTGTGCTAGACAAATGGATGAAATTGAGCGTAATTTCACAACACATTTAGCACTGTCCCAATCAACAGCAACATGAGACTCTCGCAGTTCAATTGCTTTGATATAAACTATTTGGCGATAGGTAATCCGGCGCAAATCAGGGACATTTGAAAGATCAACCCGTAAACGATCTACTAAATCAATAGGAATATAAGAATTACCATTAATTAATAATCCTTGTTCCGAATAATTTTGGCCATTAATATTGATATCTATATTAGTATAATCAGTTTGAGGAGTTGCTTGTTTAGGATCATTGACCTGATTCCAAGCAGCCAATCCCTCAGCAATTCCCACAGCAAAATCACGACGACGATTTTGTAACAAAGCGCGGTCTTCAGGACTGCTTAAAAAACCAACCTGTAGTAACAAAGCTGGTATCGTAGTTTGACGACAAAACTGTAACTTACCCAAGCCGCTATCTGTATCTGGTTTAACTCCGCGATTGGGTAATTGGGGGACCCGGCCTAAAAGTCCCTTCAATAATAGTTCCGCATTTTGTTGACGTTGCTGATTTTTGGCAATATAGAATACACTAGCTCCCCGGACAGAGGGACTACTAGCAGCATTAGCTTGAATTTCTAGCGCCACATCCTTGACATTAGCGCGGGCATTAATCCAAACTATAGTTTTAGCAGCACTTAAATCATCAGGAACGGCTAAAACTTCTAAATTACGGCTGCGGAGTTCCGTCACCACTAAATCCCGCAAGAGAATCATTTCCCTTGCTTCCGTCGTCCCACCAGCGATCGCTCCGGGATCATTTTTACCTGATTCTATGCCACCATGGGCAGCAGAAATAAAAATACGTCCCATTCTTACCTATTTCCGTTATTAAGTCCCAGCAATTGCTATTTTACCCCATATTACCCTAGGTTTTAACAGTCTTCCCTATGCAATTACTTTCGCCTATCATGTAGTTTACGATACACATCCCTTAAATCAACTTGATGATATGCCAAAGCTACCAAAGTATGATAAAATAAATCAGCGACTTCACCAGCGATCGCATCACTATCATCATCTTTACAAGCCATAACCACCTCCGCGCTTTCCTCACCAATCTTTTTCAAGATCTTATTATCACCACCCGCCAATAATTTACAGGTATAAGAAGTTTCATTAGGATTATCCCGGCGATCGCAGATAACAGCAAACAATTGTGATAAACTATCCCCCGGTGGTGGTGTCACCGTCCCACCAACCTGGTGAAAACAACTACGCTCTCCCGTATGACAAGCAACATCACCCCATTGCTCCACAACCACCAACAGAGCATCACTATCACAATCATAACGAATACTTTGCACCTTTTGAATATGGCCAGAAGTCGCGCCTTTGTGCCAAAATTCCTGACGGGAACGACTCCAAAACCAAGTTTCCCCAGTTTCTAAAGTCTTTTGTAAAGATTCTTGATTCATCCAAGCCATCATTAGCACCGTACCATCTAGATAATCTTGGATAATAGCCGGAACTAAACCCTTGTCATCATAGCGAATTTTGTCCACAGGGATAGCAGATAAGAGTGATAACAGTTGGGGAGAGGACATACCAGTTAATTTAGAATAATCTTTGACCTAACATACCATTTTCGGTTAATTCTAGATCATAGAAATTATGAGTAACTTTTCGACCTATCCTAAGATAGAGCATAAATTATTTATTTCCCCAGTTTAGGGAGGAAACCTTGGTAAATACCTCAATTAGAACCACAAAATCACAAGAAATCTTTGCTGCTGCTCAAAAACTTATGCCCGGAGGGGTTAGTTCTCCCGTGCGTGCGTTTAAATCCGTAGGTGGACAACCAATAGTATTTGATCGTGTTAATGGCGCGTATATTTGGGATGTAGACGGTAACAAATACATTGACTATGTTGGTACTTGGGGACCAGCTATTTGTGGTCATGCTCACCCGGAAGTCATTTCCGCACTACACACAGCCCTAGACAAAGGAACCAGTTTTGGCGCTCCCTGCGTCCTAGAAAATATTTTAGCAGAAATGGTCATTGACGCTGTTCCTAGCGTGGAAATGGTCAGATTTGTCAACTCTGGTACAGAAGCTTGTATGGCTGTATTACGACTCATGCGAGCCTTCACTAACAGAGAAAAAGTGATCAAGTTTGAAGGCTGCTATCACGGACACGCTGATATGTTCCTGGTCAAAGCCGGTTCAGGAGTCGCTACCCTGGGTTTACCCGACTCACCCGGAGTACCCAAAGCTACCACAGCCAGCACTTTAACCGCCCCTTTCAATGATCTAGAAGCGGTAAAAGACCTATTTCAACAAAACCCTGGGGAAATCGCTGGTATCATTCTTGAACCCATAGTTGGTAACGCCGGTTTTATTACCCCTGACGCTGGGTTTTTAGAAGGACTCAGGGAACTTACTCATGAATATGGTGCATTATTAGTATTTGATGAAGTCATGACAGGCTTTCGGATTGCTTACGGTGGCGCTCAGGCAAAATTTGGTATTACTCCTGACTTAACCACATTAGGTAAAGTTATTGGTGGCGGTTTACCAGTGGGCGCGTATGGTGGTCGCCGCGAAATCATGTCTATGATTGCTCCCGCAGGTCCTGTGTATCAAGCAGGGACTCTTTCCGGTAATCCTTTGGCTATGACAGCGGGGATTAAAACCCTAGAATTACTCAGCAAACCTGGTACTTATGAATACCTAGAACAGATTACTAAGCAGTTAGCTGATGGATTGTTAAAAATCTGCGCTGATACTGGTCATGCTGCTTGTGGTGGTCATATTAGCGCGATGTTTGGGTTGTTTTTCACATCTGGACCAGTACATAACTATGAAGACGCTAAAAAGGCTGATACAGCGAAGTTTGGTCGTTTTCATCGCGGAATGTTAGAACATGGTATTTACCTAGCACCGTCTCAATTTGAAGCTGGTTTCACTTCTTTAGCACACACTAAAGAAGACATTGAACAGACTTTAGCGGCGGCGCAAGATGTCCTGTCTACTCTGTAATATCTGCATTTAAGTAATATCACTAATATTCGACTTTTTGTATTATATATCAAAAAAGTCAGGGATTTAGGATTTGTGATATTTACTCAAAAATTATCATCTTTCGTTTGTAGTCAGGGCTTTAGCCCTGATGATTGTTACCATATTTTTATAAAGATAGAACTAAAGTCCTAACTACGATTTTAGGAATGAAAATAATACCCCCAAATTCTGAGATTAATTTATCATTTATTGACAAGATCAAAAAGAAGTCGGGAATTTAGTGTGATATTTACCCTTCTATGATTTGAATTTCCTCTGGCGTTAATTCATAAAGTTGATAAACAAGTTGATCTATTTCTGTTTCAATGTTTCTAACATTTTTACCGTTAGTATCAAGACATTTTTGTACAAGGTTTTCTATTTCTTGACGCTGTGATTTCGTTGCAGTGGGAATAGGAAAATCTTTCATAAAAATCGAGCTTGGTTCATAGAAATCACCCTGTAGTTTTGAAAGTAGCTGCTGAAATAAAAACATGACTACACTAGAGTTAAGAATAGCTAGTAAAACTTTATCATTGCAAGGAATAATAAATGCCTTTTGATTGGTATAATATCCTGATTCATCCCATGCAAATTCATTACGTTTACAGATATTTGGATAAATAATTTTAGGTTGCTCAAATTCTTGCCAGTAATTTGAACCATATCTTTGCAAAGCATACCATTCGTATCGAATACCAGTTTCAGATTTGTTTCTTGCAGATAGTTCTGTTTTAAATTTCAACAGATGATTATAAATAGAAGGATAGCGGTTTTCAAATTCTTTTTCTGCTTGATCAGATGCTCCTACAATCTTAGAATCTTGGTGTAATGGAAAATGCCAAGGAATAAATAATAAATATAAATCTTGATATTCAACAGACCACCTTTTAACATCACGACCACGCAGCAAAGGCTTGATAACTTCAGCAGAAGAAGGATGTTCAGTAATTAGTCTATCTCGTGTTTCTCTATCTATAACAAAAGCTTCGTTAAAACCTGTCAAAATACCACGATAAAATTTACCATTAACATACTCTTCTAATGGTGTACCAGAATTTCGCAATTTTGTTAATAAATCTAGGATTTGCGAGGATTCTAGCCGCCAACCGTCTGATTGTAAATTCTTCTGTAAAATAATTAAACCCTCCTTTTTTAATACCGTTACAAATTCAGCAATCTTTTCTTTTTTCGTTGTATTCCATGATAATATCTGTACTTGGTTATGCTCTGGTTTAACCTTACTTAAAGTAATAATGCTAGGATAAGCAATGGCTTCTTCAAAAACTGGGAAATCACCAAAATCAATGAGATTGTAAATGGTTGTTGAATTTGTTAAAAGCTGACGTAATTTTTCACCATAACCTGCTCGAAAATATTTATTAGAAGAGATGTAAGTTAAATGACCTTTCGATTTTAATAAATGCAACCCTATTTCATAGAAATAAACAAATATATCAGCAATTCCTGTATAACATTGATAACGCTGCTGCAAAATTGGTTTTAATTCTTTAATTTCTTCCTGTCTAATATAAGGAGGATTTCCCATAACCACATCAAAACCAACAAAAACACCATCATTATTTAACACTTCAGGAAATTCAAACCTCCACTCAAAAGCATTTTCATACATTCTACCATTCTCTATATCCTCAATCTCAACC
>OMJF01000033.1 GCA_900299285.1 Anabaena sp. 54
AAATTATAACCGTAGGTTGGGTTAAGCAACAGCGCAACCCAACAAAATCAACACAACAGAAACAATGTTGAGTTTCCTTCCCCCAACCGAACCTACAATAATCAGGTTGTGTGCATTTAATTTGTATTAAGACCTACGCAAAAAACTCTCAAACTCTCATTTCTCTGTGTTATATGCGTCCTCTGCGGTTCGTTATTCCCTAACTTATAGGTAAGTCCTATGTATAAGTCTAGCGGGCAAGATGCCCGCACCACAAGACTTAGAGGATATTTTAAAAGTTTTTGGTGAATATAATATAGCTTTGCCACGCTACGCGAACGCTACTATACAAGCAAAGACCACCTGGGTGGACTAATGGAAAATTAAGGTTTTTTAACCCACGCACCATCTCGGTTTTGTCTGTGTAGATGTGATTTCTAATCACCCAAATTAGGCTTTTAAAACATCCTCTTAATAGCATAAAATTCTATAAACTGGAAGTTAAACCCAAACGGAAAGTAAAACCAGGGCTATAAATTCGATTAACTCGTTCGTACTGTTCACCTAATAGATTTTCCAAATAAAAAGTTACTCCCAAATTTTTATTTACAGGAATGCGGCCACCAAAATCTAAATTAAAGAAAGATGGTGCAAAATCTGTATTTTTTTGTCCAGCACTACTGTTATTAAAAACAGAACGACGAGAACCACTATTATAAGTAGCATATAAATTACCTTCCCATCCATCTTTTTGATAACCAATGCCAGTTTGTAGCCAAGAATAGGGAATTAACGCTAATTGTAATCCGGTTTCTGTGCCAGTTTTGATTTTAGCATCTGTATAGGTGTAGTTAAGAAAAGTTGACCAATTACGACTAACTTTTAATTGCAATGCTGTTTCTAAACCATTGGTATCAACTAAACCAATATTTTGCCATGTTCTTGTTTGAGTATTTACCCCCAAACGATTATCTAAACTACTACCAAAATAAGTAAATTGTCCTAACAGTTTTTCCGAGAATTTGACATCTACTCCCGCAGTCCAAGTAGAACCAGTTTCTGGTTTTAAATCCGGGTTAGGATTCCAAGTATGAACCGTATCAAAAACATATAATTGATCTAACCCAGGGTTACGCTGCGCCCCCGCCCAACTACCACGAAATGAGACTGTTGGATTAACAGTATAACGTAAACCTCCACTGGGATTAAAATAACTACCAAATTGGCTATCAAAGCTTTGTCTTAACCCTAAATCTATTTGGAAAGCATCGCTAATTTTCCAAGTATTAACAGCGAATAAAGCTGTATTTAAAACGCTTCTATCTTCTTTTTCATTGTTAGGAATTAGGACAGGATTTGTACTCACAACATTGCCAATTAAATCGGTATTTTTTAGGTCTAAACCCCAGCGCAATTGATTATTTTCAGTGAGTTTCCATTCATGATCTATCCTAGTTTTAAATTGTTGTGTATCTAAAACTCCAGTTCTATAAAATGTCGCTCCCGTTGGTCCATAAGTGCTAAAATAATCTCGGTTGTAACCCAATGTAGTTGTTAAATTGGAATTTTCATCTTTACCTAATCGAGTTTTCCAAGATAAACCAACATTTAAACCGTCATGATCTAATCTATCTTTTTGTAAGGGGAAACCAAAATAAATTAAACCCCGACGGCTGCTGAGGGTAGTTACATCTAAATTTACAGAATTTTTGGGATCTAAGTCTATACCCACACTACCAAAATAAGTGCTAGTAGCCGTATCTGCATTGAATAATTTTCCTTCACTATCTCTATTTGCAGCCCCAACAGGAACAGGATAGCGGTTATCTATAAAGAACCTTTCAAAGCTAAAATTGTATTTTATCTTATTAGTTGAACCACCATAAGTTAACTGTTGATTATTTAGATTCAATGAGCCAAATTCTAAACTTCCAGTTAATTTAGGTTTACCATAACCTGCTTTTGTGATAATATTCACAACTCCACCAAAAGCCGAAGAACCATATAAAGAAGATGCAGTACCACTATATAATTCGACTCTTTCAATGGCTTCTACAGGAATGCTATTTAAATCTGTTGCACCATGATAGGTACTAATATTTGTATTAATGGGTCTACCATTAATTAGAAATACAGATTGATCAATAGAAGCTCCTCGATAATATGTTCCTGTGTGAATATCAGCACCATGTCCCACATTATTAATAACAAAACCGGGCATTTTTTTCAAAACATCAGCAACACTAGTTGCACCCTGTTTTTTAATTTCCTCTTTTTCAATTACATAAGTAGGAGTAGATTCGGGAAGAAGGTCTTTTTCTCCAATCGTTTCTAGAGATATATCTGGATCATTTGTAGGTGTTAGATCTCCTGCTGAATTGGGTTCTGTCTTAACTTCATTTTCTCCTGTTTGTTGAGTTAATAATTCAGCATTTTTGCTGGGTAATTCAATTTCATTTAAATTAGGAATATCTGACCTGACTGTATTTTTATTATGTTCATTATCAGCAGCTATAGAAGGAACTGCTACTAATAAGCTCAATAAAGATACTGGTAAAACAAACAATTTCTTATTCATATTTCTCAACTCACACCCGGTAATAACAATCACTAATTTAAATTTTCCCTATTAATAGCAACAGTGTCAAAAGACAAGCTGTCATAGTTGAATTAATCTAGCAAATAAGAGGGTGACTAGAAGTCACTGCTACACAAACAAAGTCCGCCTACGCGGACTAATAGAAACTTAAATCACACAGGTGGTCACTGAAATTGTCGAAGTGTCGGTTTGCTTTTGTGTCCGTTCTAGTCACCCGTGCTAGGTTTTTGTCTTTGACGTTCTTGATTTTTACGGTAAAGTTGCGATCCTTTCATGATAAACTTAAGTTCGGTTGTCACTCCTTCTCGTCCCCCCTCTTTAGGTGTTAACTTCCACTCTTGTGGATATTTTTCTGCTGCTTCGTCTAGTTCGCTATCACCACTGGAACTAATTAACCGTACCTGCGTAACAGTACCATTGTCATCTGTATCAATAGCAATCAATGCAGTACCTTCAGCACCACGCCTCCTGGCTCTATCTGGGTACTTAATTTGACACGAAATACATTCTGCTGCACGATTTAACTTAGAACTATTTTCTATCACGGGTTTGGGTGCGGTAGCTATTGGTTTATTTTCTGCTTCAGCACCATTACCATTACCATTACCTAAACCATTACCACTACCATTACCATTACCACTACCTAAACCATTACCATTACCATTACCATTACCACTACCATTACCACTACCATTACCACTACCTAAACCATTACTATTCTGCGGTAACTGTGTCAAGACGGTGGGGTTTACTGAGGGAATAGGGATATTGTAGGGACTAATATTGGTTGAAATTTCTGAATTTAATGGTGGGATATCTGTTGGTTTTGTATCTCCTTGGGGTTGAGTAGACGGGAAGTTATTTGAGTTTTCATCTAATTTCTGTATTGGGTTTATTTTTGGTAATTTCAATATAGTCTCAGGTTGAAAATCAGTGTTTTCAATTTGGTCTATTTTTACAGGTTTTTCTATAGTCTCAGGTTGAAAATCAGTGTTTTCAATTTGGTCTATTTTTACAGGGTTTTCTACGGTTTTAGGTTGAAAACTAGTGTTTTTAATTGGGTTACTTTTTGGTAGTTTTGCTATTATTATGGGTGGAAAATTGTTAACTGTTTGGGATTGTTTGGTGATAAAGTGATTGGTGATTTTGGGTTGGTAATGTTTAGGTAAAGGTGGTATAAATGAATTGATTAGACTACTACCTTTTTCTGTTGGTATGGAAATTTCTTCGCTGTTATTTCCACCACCGCTACTACCAGAATTTATCTTGACTGGAGATTTTATTTCTGTTGCTGGTTGAACCACTTTTTGGGGTATGGTTTCTAAAATTGTCAGTTCAATTGGTTCTTCTTTAGTTTGAGGGACTCTGTGAAAAAACTTATTAATAGTTAAAGCTAGTACCCCAATATGCAATATTGCTGAAACAATGAGACTATAGAAAAGAAAAGTTTTCAATGCTTCTGCTTCTTTTTCGCGCTGTTCTATGATAAAACCTGATAACCCCATATTTTATGACTAGTTTTGATAATTAATTATTTATTTGATTGAGATTGAGAATACAGTAAAAAATGAAATGAATATGATTACTAGTCCACGCAGGTACATTATACTTTGAAAAGAAAACTAAATTAGGTTCAGTATAAATACTTGGCGGGACAAAAAGCCCCGCACAACGGCTAAAACCATCAAATCAGATGTAAACTTACTTCTTCCAGTCCTTATCAGCTTGTTCTAGTACATAAGCAGCTACATCTTCTATTTGACCTGCTTTTAACTTCTTACCAAAAGCTGGCATAGCTCCTTTGCCCTTAGTAACCTGGGCAATAATTGCTTCAGCAGAGTACATATCGTACTTCTCCAAAGCAGCCTTTTTCAAGGTTTTAGCAGCATTAACTAAATTTTTACCACCAACGTGACACTGAGCGCAATTAGCCTTGAATAATGCGGCTCCATTGGCTGCATTTGCCGCTAAAGCGGGACTATTAAAGGCAAGAGTGAAGATAGTTACGCTTAATAGTAATACGGAGATAATCTTTTTCATCTGGTGTTCTCTCTACAACAATATCTGAGTCGGTGCAAATATCCTCTATAATTCTCATTTTATTTGATTCCATTAGTCAAACGACAGACTGTCGAACTTGGCTCTAATAATTGAGAATTGGAGATTAATTGACTGATATTTTCGGGGTTTTGGTAAAATGTAAAATTATGTAAATGGAAATTAAAGAACGACTAAAAGAATCTGTTTATTTTTGATTTGCTAATTGGGTAAGACCTGTTTCTGTCACCCGACAAATCCGCCAGTCTTCTAAAATATCTGCTCCCATATTGCGGTAAAATTCTTGGGCTGATATATTCCAATCTAAAACACTCCACTCTAAACGCCCACAATCCCTTTCTACAGCTATTTGAGCTACTTTGGTCAAAAGTGCTTTACCAATGCCTTGACGGCGATATTCTGGGGAAACAAAGATATCTTCTAGATAAATGCCTGGCTTGGTCAGAAAGGTTGAATAATTATGAAAAAATATGGCAAAACCTACAGCCTGATTGTCAATTTCGGCTATAATTGCATCTACATATTTTAGTGAACCAAATAAGTGAGCTTTAAGTGCTTCCGCATTACCAGTTACAGCATGAGATAGTTTTTCATATTCTGCAAGTCCTTGAATTAATTGAAAAAGCGTTATGACATCACTAGGTTGAGCAAATCGAACAATTAAATTAGTGTTAGTATTCATTAGTCTGTAGTCTATAGTCTCTAGTCCATATTTCGTAGTTTATATCCAAATGGACAAATTTTTTTAACCACTGACCACTGACTACTGACCACTGACCACTGACTAATGACTAATGACTTATACCAACCATCCTTTTAAACGCTTGGCTATGTGGGGACGGCGTAACTTTCGCATGGCTTTACTTTGAATTTGACGGACTCGTTCACGGGAAAGATTAAACATATTACCCACTTCTTCCAAGGTACAGGGTTCGCTGCTGGTGAGTCCATAGCGTAGGGAAATAACGTCTTTTTCTCTGGGGGTGAGTACGTCGCCTAAAACTTCCCAAATCTCTTGACGCATCATGTTTTCGTTCATTTTTGCTTCGGGAGACTGGTTATCTTCGTCTTCTAACAAATCCATTAACTCAGTGTCTTCTTCTTTACCAACACGGTGGTTAAGGGAAAGCGCCTGTCGTCGGAGTTGCTGAAGTTGACGCAATTGGTGAACCGTAATTTCCAACGCTTCGGCCATTTCCGACTCCGTTGGGTTACGAGAGAGTTTTTGTTTGAGTTCCCGTTGTGCTTTTTTAAGTTTATTAAGTTTTTCAACAATATGGATTGGTAAGCGAATAGTTCTGGCATCATTAGCGATCGCCCTTGTAATCGCTTGTCTAATCCACCAATAAGCATAAGTAGAAAACTTATATCCTTTATCTGGGTCAAATTTTTCCGCAGCGCGGTTTAAACCCATTGCTCCTTCCTGAATTAAATCTAGAAAAGGGACACCACGATTTAGATATCGTTTCGCAATAGATACTACTAACCTCAGATTAGAACGAATCATTTTCCGCTTGGCTACTCTCCCCTGATACAAGCGGCTTTCCAGTTGTTTTTCTGTCATTTCTAACTGGGAAGCTAGTTCGCTTTTACTGGGTTGCGCTCCTGATTCTAATTCTAAAGCGGCTTGTAATTCTTTTACTTCTTCTAAAAATCTAACCCGCCGCGCCAATTCCACTTCTTCATCAGGTTTAAGTAGTGGATAACGCGCCATTTCTTTAAAAAATGCGCCCACAGCATCATCATTTTCGGTTTTATTATATCCCGAAGGACGGGCCGCGGCCATATCATCGCCATTGCGTTCTTCTAATTCCAAGTTTTCGACAAGTGAGGTATCTTCATATACTACTTGCTCTAAACTTTCCAGTGATGGTTCTTCATGATCAGTAATATTCTCCAATATTTCCATTGTTCCCAATTCAGCAAGATTCATAGTTTCCTTTAGGGATTGTTGCTTAGTTTGGTACATAATTTTATGACAATGACCTCTTTCAGGCTTGATAGTTTTCCCCTCAGGACAAAATACACCTTATCACTAGCAAAATGCTCTCTTTTTGATCATTCTAGATCAGGAATGCAAATCAGTATTTGTCCATGATTTTTATCTGTGGCTCGATACAACCTATAATCATTAATGGCTTTAGCATTCATAAGAAATATCTATTTTTTGAATACCAATAGACATATACTCCTTTCTTGTCTCAATTATTAAATATGTTAGCCCCCCTTGATTATAACTTTAACAAATATCGAAGATGTAAATTAATCAGATCCTATACCCATCCTAAATGATTTGTGAAAAAGTTTGTTGGTTGTTGCCTGTAAATATTCTCTGCGTAAAGTTCACAAATCAAGAAGAAATCATATATATTAAATTTTCGTTGATTTTTGGCAAAGTTTAGATTTTTTTCCGGTTTTAGTGAAGAGGTTAATTGCATAAATCGCCATTTTGGTACTAGAGTTATTTCTCTCTACGAATATTTACTAAATAATCCAAATTACAAAAATGGTAACTTAAAATCCGGACAATATTGACTGTTTCAAAATATCTGATATCGAACAACCATTTAATATCTATCAACAGATGGAAAAAATCTCTACCTGATTTGGTAATTTCATCTGAGATTAATTAATAACAGAATTTATTAGTTACTAACTATTTTCTAGACTAGGGAGAAGTTCAACTGTTTATTTAGCTAATTACCTCTTATCTATTACCTATTTATTATCATCTAAACCTATATCTAGCGATAGGTTTTAAAAACAATCATCAGCTTACACCTAACTGTTACTAGCCTAATGTAGATAACTTTATTTGCATACTTGACATTAAATACCTGTCGCAGGTATGCTAACAAATAATTGGTCTAGTAAATTACATAATTTAAAGATTATCAAGTAATATCAATTATTTAAGTATTGTAAAATACTATTTACTTGTAGTAAAACCAAGAGATATAATCAATCAAGCTCGAACAAAGCTAAGTCCATGAACAAAATATTTGTTTATAAATTCAGAAATTATGTATACTATTAACGCCAAATCATCTGTTATCGCTGTAGCTGAACCTGGAGGACTATATCAATCTCAAACAAAATTATCTCAATGGGTTGAAGTCCTTGTAGACTGTCCAGGATATTCAGATTTATTTACCTATAAAATACCAGAACATTTGGTAGTCAAACCAGGGGATATTTTAAGTGTTCCCTGGGGTGGGACACAGGTAGGTGGTGTCGCTATTCGCTTATTAACTCAACCACCCATAGACTTATCGCTGGAGAAAATTCGTGAAGTAGAAGATGTCGTTAGTGAAGGGTTTTTTCCTAGCGGTTATTGGACACTACTCAACCGCGTTGCATCTTATTACTACACACCCTTAATTCAAGTTATTCGCGTCGCTTTACCACCTGGCTTGTTAGGAAAATCACAACGTCGTCTGCGCTTAACTCCCCTGGGTAAAGAAAATATTCCTCTTTACATCAGCCCTACAGCCCAGCAAATAATCACACTCCTAGAGAAAACCCCGACAGCAGACTATAGCTATCACTACATTCAGCAAAAAATTAAAGCCCCATATCGCGGTATTCGGGAATTAATTCGTTTAGGATTAGCAGAAAACTATTTAGAACCGCCACGACTCACCCAACCAAAATTACAAAAAGCTGTCATCCTCTTAGATAATAATGATCATGATTTAACACCCCGTCAAAAGGAAATTCTCGAAGTTTTACGACGACAGGGGGGGGAAATGTGGCAAAATGAATTATTACAACTTTGTAGTACCAGCACTTCCACGCTCAAAGCTTTAGTAGATAAAAGTTATATAATAATTGAAGAAAAAGAAATATTACGTAGAGAAACAGGACCCACAGTAGCCGGAGATGGGGCTAAATCCTTAACACCAGCGCAAAATCACGCCTTAGAAACCATTAAGTCTCTAACTGGATTTAATAAAGTATTGTTACACGGGATCACAGGTTCAGGCAAAACAGAAGTATACTTGCAAGCTATATCACCATTATTAGAACAAGGAAAATCCGCCCTTGTCTTAGTTCCTGAAATTGGGCTTACCCCCCAACTCACAGACAGATTCCGCGCTAGATTTGGGAACAAAGTCCACGTTTATCATAGCGCTCTTTCCGACGGTGAACGTTACGACACCTGGCGACAAATGCTCACAGGAGAACCACAAATCATCATTGGGACTCGCAGCGCCATTTTCGCACCTTTACCCAATTTAGGCTTAATTATCCTAGACGAAGAACACGACAGCAGCTTTAAACAAGATGCTCCCATTCCCACCTATCATGCTCGCACCGTCGCCCAATGGCGAGCCGAATTAGAACATTGTACACTCATTTTAGGTTCAGCAACTCCCTCTTTAGAAAGTTGGGTGAGCAGAAATCAACAATATCTATCATTACCAGAACGCATTCACTCCCGGCCATTACCCCCCGTGGAAATCGTAGATATGCGTCAAGAATTGAAAGAGGGAAACCGGTCTATTTTTAGTAAAAAGCTGCAAAATGCTTTACAACAATTAGAAGCAAAGCAACAACAGGGAATATTATTTATTCATCGCCGAGGACACAGTACATTTGTATCTTGTCGTAGTTGTGGATATGTGTTAGAATGCCCCCATTGTGATGTATCCTTGGCCTATCATCATGTAGAAGAAGCAGCGCCAGAATTATTACGTTGTCATTATTGTAATTATGGACGCTTACACCCTCCCCATTGTCCCGAATGTGGTTCTCCTTATTTAAAATTTTTCGGAAGTGGTACGCAAAGGGTAGCGCAGGAATTAACCAAACAATTTCCGAATTTGAAAATAATTCGTTTTGACAGTGATACTACTAGTACCAAAGGTTCGCACCGTCACCTCCTGACTAAATTTGCTAATGCTGAAGCCCATTTATTAGTAGGAACACAAATGCTCACCAAAGGGTTAGATCTACCCCAAGTCACCTTGGTGGGTGTAGTTGCTGCGGACGGACTATTGCATTTATCAGATTATCGCGCCAATGAGCGCACATTTCAAACTTTAACTCAAGTTGCGGGGAGAGCGGGAAGAGGAGAAGATCCAGGTAGAGTAATTATCCAAACCTACACCCCAGAACATCCTATCATTGCAGCAGTGCAAAAACATGATTATCAATCTTTTGCCGAAGAAGAATTAAAACAAAGACAAACCCTTAATTATCCTCCTTATGGGAGATTAATCTTATTGCGATTAAGTAGTTTAGATCCCATTCAAGTGCAAAACACAGCGCAAATTATCGCCACATTTTTGCAAGACAAAGCAGAATTTGAGATATTAGGACCTGCACCAGCTAACATATTACGAGTAGCCAACCGTTATCGCTGGCAGATATTACTTAAATTTGCTGCTGACACATTACCAAACCTACCAGACTGGATAGAAGTGCGATCGCTTTGTCCAAATTCAGTTAGTCTAACAATTGATGTAGATCCGATTAATATAATGTAATGTAAATGTGAACTCCTTACATCCATTTGCTTTTTGCCTCTTTTGTAGGGTGTGTTAGCGATAGCGTAACGCACCTTATATTTACTCAAAAATTTATTTTATTATCTTTGTTGGAATCAGGATCTGACAAAATTCAAATCCCCGACTTCTTTATTTACAGCAGTTTTCATGTAAATAAGCCACAGTGTTTGAACCAGTTGAAGGCATCATCTTCTGTAAGATAATTGACTGCGATCGTCATTGCTTCATTCAGGGAGTCTAATGTCCGTGCCTCACAACCCCGGAGAAATTGTATCTAGCCAACGACGATAATCATACCTTAATTCTTGTACCCGTGGAGTATCTTGCTCACTAGCATTTAGACTTTTTTTATGACGTAAGCCCAACTTTTCTAATGCACGAGGCCTAGTCGGGATACTGACATTAATACCTGTCCGTTCCCTAAAGCGAACGCATAATTCTGAAAGCAGAAATGTCGAATGTCGTTACAAAACTTTACATAATTAGATATAGTAGTATTATCAAGGGTAAAAATGTCAACATTTCATAATATCAACTTCAAGATTTTCGATTGTCAGCGATGGAATTTAAGGTAGGTATTAAAAAGGATTATAAAGCATATAAATAAAAGAAAGAGCGTATCCAGTACGCTCTTTCTTTTGCAATGATAGCCTTCTCAAGCAATAGAACAAGCCTAGATTATTTAGCGATTTAGGCAAAATCTAGGCAAGGATGAATTATTCAACCGTGAAAGATATGCCAGGAACGAGACTTGAACTCGTGACACGAGGATTTTCAGTCCTCTGCTCTACCAACTGAGCTATCCCGGCGTGGGCTTGATTACTGACCACGTTTACTAACTGTAGCATAGGGAAAAAGATTAGTCAAGGGGTTTTGCAAAAAAAATTTTAATTAGGTGGACATAAGATAACCAAGATAATGTGAAGAAAAGTAAAATCGCTAAAATCGCTCAAAACTTCTTCCCTGTTTCCTGTTTTGGCGTTGCATAGCGACAATTTTTAACACCAACCTACTTAGCTGTTTTTGATTGTCAATTTCACCCAGGTAAACACAACCACAAATAGGAGAAACTGCACAAAGACAATACTCGGTCCAGAAGCTAGGTTAAACAAGCCAGAAACCATCATTCCCGCCATACTACTGCTAGAGCCGACAACCACTGATAGAATCAGAAAAAGGCTGAAATGGTGACTCATGAGTTTGGCTGTAGCAGCGGGAATCACTAAAAACGCATTGACGAGCAAAACACCAACAGCTTTAATCGCTACGGCTACGGACATGGAAAGCAAAATAACGAATCCATAGCGATAAATTTGCACTGGTACTCCTTGTACTTGTGCAACATCGGGATTGAGAGTTAGTAATATTTGTTGTTGTAGCGTTGATAAGAGAAAAATACTACTAGAGACGAGTACCAGCAGAGTTAAAATTAAATCTGTGTTATCTATGGCTAAAATATCGCCAAATAAGACACCCATTAAGTTACCGCGATATCCCTTAATAAAACTGGTGAGAATGACACCCATCGCTAATGCTCCAGATAGGACTATACTGAGAACACTATCACTGGCTAAATCTGTTTTGTCAATCAAATAGAGAACAACAACGCCGAAAATTAAAGTAAAGGGTAGTAACATCCAGGTAGGATTAGTGTTAAGTAACACGCCTAATGCTACACCTACTAAGGCTGCGTGACCAACAGCATGACTAAAAAAAGACAATTGACGTAAAGTCACAAAAATACCTAATAAACCGCCCAATATTCCCATTAATACAGCACCAATAATGGCACGCTGCATAAAAGGAAACTGCAATAAGTTCACGAAATCATGATAATTACCCATTACCCATTACCTATTACCTCACTTAATGATGATGTTGATAACGACTAAAACCTGGACCATAGGTAGCTAAGAGATTTTGTGGAGAAAGCGCCATTTCTGGTTTACCAGAACAAACAAGAGTTTGGTTCAGACAGATGACGCGATCGCAATTACGGCTTACCATATCAATATCATGGGAAACTTGCAACACTGTCCAATTTTGTTCTCGTTTTAATTCATTTAATAACGCATAAAAATCTGTTGTCCCTTGAACATCTACCCCTGCAAAAGCTTCATCTAATACTAACAGTTTTCGCGGACTTACTAAACAATAGGCCAATAATACTCGTTTAAGCTGACCGCCGCTAAGTGTTCCAATAGCCTGGTTGCGTAAGCGATAGGCATCAGTACGATGTAAGGCTGCTGTAACTGCTGCTAATGTTTCTCGTTTTTTTTGCCAAAATGACAAAGATGAAAAAAATGAGTTTTTTGTATTACCTATTCCCAAAGCTACTAATTCACTAACTGAAATAGGAAAACTGCGATCAAAAATAAAGTTTTGTGGCATATAACCCAAAAAATTACGCAAATTTCCTAGCCTAGAAATTGGCCGACCAAAAATTTCAATTGTCCCCCCGCTTCTGGGAATTAAATCTAAAATAGCTTTAATTAAAGTGCTTTTTCCCGCACCATTAGGACCGACTATGGCTGTATCTGTTCCTGGTAATAATTCAAAAGAAACATCTCGCACAACTAGATATTTACCTTGATAGACTGTTAACCCGGAAACTTTTAATATTGGTAGTGTAATTTCTGTTGGTTTGTTGATCATGTAGGTTAGGATTTGAGATGTCAATAATTTATAGTCATATATAGCAGTCTGATCTGATTTATTCAGGATTTTAGCATTACTAAAACCCTAAAAAGATATTGGACAAGGATTTTCTAAAACACTAAAAACCTCAATACTTAAACCCCTAAGAGGCGAGGATTTTATTGATAGATTTCATGGCTTTTCCAGTAGGTTATAATTATTATCTAATCATCACTTGCAACCAGAAGCCAGACTTTCCAAATTAGTTTTCATAGCTTGAAAATAATACTCTGGATTGGTATCTCCAGTTTCTAAAGAATCTAATGTCCTCACAGTTAACTGCAAATCTTGGGAAATACTTGTCAGCAATTTGTTATCTAAACCTGGTTCACTAAATACGGCTTTAGTTTTGTATTTTTTAACTGTATTTACTACTTTTTGGACATCTGTTGGTGAAAGTTGCTTTTCGGGAATTTCTACTACTGCTACTTGTTTGAGGTTATAGCGTTTCGCCAGGTAGGGAAAAGCATCATGAAAAGTTATAAAAGTGCAGTTTGGTGTCTTTTTCATGGTCTGTTGAAATTCATTATTTAAATTATCTAGTTTCTGGATATATGTCGCTGCATTAGTTTGGTAATTGGCTTTATTTCCTGGATCTGCTATGATTAAACAATCTCGAATATTGATGATTTGCTGTTTTGCTAAAACTGGATCTAACCAAATATGGGGATTTCCAAATGTGTGTTCATGATCATGTTCTCCTTTTACTGGCTTATCTATGGGGGAAATTTTATTAATAGGTTCAATACCTTTACTAATATCAATTTCTATTAATTGGGAATTTCCGGCATTTTTAATTGTATCAGACAGAAATTCTTCCAACCCTAAACCATTTTTTATCACTACATTGGCTGTAGCGATCGCTTTTATATTTGCTGGTGTGCCTTGATATTCGTGTACTTCCGTACCAGGTTTAACTAAGATATCTACTTCTGCTACATCTTTAGTTACTGCTTTAGTGAATAAATAAACAGGTAAAAAGGTTGTAACTACTTTAGTCTTTGATAGTTTTTGTCCTGGTGTCGCTTCTTCACTCACAATTTTACTACTATTAGTATTGTTACATCCATAAATCGCTGATAAAATTACCAACGCAATTATGGGGAAGAAATTTCTTTTTCTTATATATGCTTTAATTTGTCTATGACTCTTCATTGTGTATAGTTGAGCATAAAACTTCATTGGCATTATATCTTATAATGAGATTCATTCTCATAAATTTGATAAGTAACTAGTAAAAAACATGATTATCGTATCAAGAATGACAAACTTTTTTGGCATTTGAGGTAATACTGGCGTAGGGAGTTTCATTTTCCCATTTCATAAAGATTTCTTAACTTTCCTGGGTTAATAAATCTACATGGAACTGTTAACTGTTAGTATATTGATAGAGATTATTGATAGCTATGCTACTTTTTTAGGTCAGGTATAGCATCATCTACTGCGAAAACGGGTGTGAAGAAAAATGCAAAAGTTCTCAACATATTTACTAGCTAGTTCCACTGTAATCAGTGCTATACTATGGACTAGTTCTGGGGCGTGGGCTGGGGAAATACCAGCAAAAAATCAACTCCAGGCTGATACCAATTCCCAACAATTGAATACAAACAATCAACAAGAGGTGATGTCACAAGTTACCTCCGTATCTCAATTATCCGATGTGCAACCTAATGATTGGGCGTTTCAAGCGTTACAATCATTAGTAGAACGTTACGGATGTGCCGCAGGTTATCCTAATAATACCTACCGTGGTAATAGAGCGTTATCACGATATGAGTTTGCAGCAGGTTTAAATGCTTGTTTAGATCGAGTAAACGAACTAATTGCCACTGCTACCAGTGATTTAGTATCAAAGCAAGATTTAGAAACAATCCAAAAATTACAAAAGGACTTTTCCTCAGAACTAGCCACCTTAAAAGGCCGTGTAGACACTGTAGAAGCTAAAACCACGGAATTAGAAGCTAATCAATTTTCAACTACCACCAAGCTACAAGGACAGGTTGTGGCAGTTGTTAGTGATGTTGTCTCCGGTAAAAAGGTCGGTAATAATGACATTACTGATAAAAATACCACTTTAGGGGCAAGAACCAGATTGGATTTTGTCAGTAGCTTTACAGGACGAGATACACTGCTGACAAGACTGGAAAGCAATAATATCAACAGTCCCAACATTCAGACTACAGAAGGAAATTTGTTTTTTGCTAGTGGTAGCCCCAGTAATAATGTTAGTATAGGAACTTTATCCTATGCCTTTCCTCTTGGCAAAAATACACAAGCAAAACTAATTGCTACTGGAGGCGCACCTGATGATCTTACCAATACAGTTAACCTTTTTGATGGTGATGCTTCTTTTGGTGCTTTGTCAACTTTTGGCACGAGAAACGCAATTTATGGTCAACTAAGTGGTGCAGGACTAGGAATTAATCATCAGTTTGGTAAAAAATTAGCTCTCAGTCTAGGCTATTTGACTCCTAATGCTAATAACCCCACCCCTGGAAATGGTTTGTTTGATGGTCCTTATGGTGCTTTAGCGCAGTTAACTGTGATGCCAAGTAGTCGCACTGCTCTTGGGTTGACTTATATCAATTCCTATAACCAACCACTCATTACGGGTAGTAATAACGCGACCTCTGGCTTTGGTGGGCGAAATTTTTCCAGTAATTCCTATGGTGTACAAACATCTTTAGGTATTGGCAATAAACTCGTTGTCGGTGGTTGGGCTGGATATACCAATAGTCAAGTCTTGACTGGTACTAGAGGAAAAGCGGAAATTTGGAACTATGCTGTTACTTTAGGTTTACCAGATTTTGGTAAAAAAGGTAACTTGGCTGGTGTTCTAGTTGGTATAGAACCAAAGGTCACAAATTCTACTGCTACTGCTGCTGGAGTAACAAAAGACCCAAATACCTCTTATCACATTGAAGGATTTTATCAATATAAAGTTAGCGATAATATCACCATTACCCCTGCTGTAATTTGGTTAACAGCCCCAGATCACAATAAGAATAATGATAGTGTGGTCATTGGTGCTTTAAGAACTACCTTGAGTTTCTAAGCTTCCACGTCAACAAAAAGACCAGCCCTCCCACAGGCTGGTCTGCAAAAAAAACGTTGTTCGTGTTGTCTTCTCAGTGGAGTCAAAACCAAATTGCGCGTTCCTAAAATTCAACGGGCAACTTTTCTTAACAAGATTGTAGCAGGCAGTACAATTTTTTGATGAAAATATCTGAAAAAATATCTGTCTGTGGGTGAATAGACTTTCTATTCCAGAGGATGTTTTAAAAGTATAGGGCGAATCTCATAAGGCTTACGCCACGCTGCGCTATCGCTATTATACAGGCAAAGTCCACCTGCGTGGACTAAGGAAAAAACAAGGATTTTTAACCTGCGTAGGCAGGTTTTGCCTGTGTAGACGCGATTTCCAATCGCCGATTTTTGTGTTAATTTAGACTGATAACTGACCGCTGACTAATACTTGCGGTTTTCCCCAAATAATTGTTTCGTGTTTATAAACTACCAGTCCTGGTTTAGCGCCTTTGGGTTTGTAGATGTGCTTGGGTTGGGTGTACACTACTGGTACTTGGTCACTTTGACGGGCCCGACTGAAGTAAGCGGCTAAATTGGCGGTAAATTGTAAATCAGCTTCTTCTGCAATTGTACCCGGTTCTAGACGCAAAATTACATGACTACCTGGAATTTCTTGGGCGTGAAACCATAAATCATAGTCTCCAGCGACACGGAATGTCAATTGGTCATTTTGAACGTTATTCCGCCCAATAAGGATTTCAAAGCCACTGGGACTGCGGTAACGATGAAAATTAGTACCGGGGGTGTCGTTGCTGCTACGACTGCGGTATTCTAGGTCTTCTAAGTATTTTTGATCAATTAGTTCGTCGCGGATTTCTTCTAAAGCCTGTAAATCTTCTGGGTTTTGGTAGTTATCTATCTGAGAAATTGCGGCTTCTACTTGTTCTAAATAATTAATTTCTGTCTGCACTGCAAATAACAGCGGTTCAACAGCCCCACGGGCGCGTTTTAACTTTTGATGCTGTTTGTAAAGTTTTTGGGCATTTTGAACAGCGTTCTTATCTGGTAAAAGAGCAATTAATATAGGCTTTTCTGTTTCAAAGTCTGGTAATATTATATTCTGCATTCCTGGTTGCCATTGATGCAGGTTTGCCATTAATAAATCGGCTTTTTGCCGATATTCCTCCGCTTGGTCTGATTGTTGCAAGCGATCGCTAAAAGTTTGCGCTTTAATACGTAGTTTAGCCAAAATATTCGCTAATTTCTGAATTAACTGATGTCGCAGTTGCACAAATAACTGTTGATTCAGATGATCTGAGTAATAACGGTAAAGCAACTCTTGAATACTCTTTGTGGGTTTGACTGCACCCCAACCCATAACCGTATATCCAGTTTTTGTAAAAGCAGGTTTAAACTGACCTAATTCTAAAGCTTGTAACCATTCTTGCCAACATTCAAATAAATTTTGCCAATCTTTAGGGGTTAATACGTCCGTATTTGTATCGGGTAAAATCTCAGCGTTTAGTAACATTGTCTCTAATAAAGCCGAACTTAAACCACTATAACTTTTAAGTAATTGGCGCTTAATTTCCCCTGGTACTAAACTTACCCGTTCTTGCCAGCGTTCTAAAGATTCGTTTAAATTGGGGGTTTTTCCCGTCAATTTCGGCGGTTTTTCATAATTTTGTCCCGTTTGAATGGGACGCACACTAGATTGTTGTTGACTAACTTGATGGGCAGCAGTGATAATTTCGTTACTAGCATCAGTTAAAATCACATTGCTATATTTACCCATAATTTCAGCATAGAGGTGATAAAGCGCACTTTCTCCTGGACGAGGGGCAAATTGTAAATCAATTACCCGTTCCCACGGAGAAATAGCCTCAATTCCCACCAAGGCCAACCCACCTAATTGATGTCTTAACTGCTGACTAAAAGTAAAAGTATCTGGGTGTCGCGGTGGTGGTTCGCTAATACAAATATGAGCGGCTTGGGGATGCCAAGAAATATCTAACCAGCCCCGTTGTTTTAAGTTTCGTAAAGCAATAGCAATAGTAAAGCGATCGCGCTGATATACTTGTTCTGTGCGTGCAGGTAGCCAATTAGTGCGAATTTCGGTACAAGCAGCGGTTAAAGCCGTAAAATCAAGAGGTTGCAAAACAGTTAATCTCTTTTATAATTTAGGTTGGTTAGGTTTGTTAATTTTAAAAGCTAATTATACTAATTATATAGGTCATTCACCATTTTATCTAATTCTCTATAAATTGAACGAATATTTGTAATTGTATCACATATTTCTGTTTTTAAACGAGTACATTCATCAAATATTTGCTGAATTTGTTCATCTGTTTTAGGAATTTTACCTTCTTGGATTAAATTAATCCAACTTAAACCCCGTTTTTCATATTGTTGCAGATAAATTTGCAGAAATTCTAAAACCATTGTACTTTGTGAAAACAGTAATTCCTGACGACCATTAATAAGTTTATCATCTTTGATTTTAATTTTCGTAATTGGTTGATCACGTGATCCGATAATTTCAAATCTTTGAGGTTCTGCGTTTAAAAAATTCCAACAAGGTAAATTTAGCATTGCAAAAACGCTTAAAAAATTGACTTTAATAGTTGGTTGTTTGTCAGTGTAATCAAATTTTATTTCATGTCCTAATTGAGTTAATCTATATAATTCCCAATTACCATCTATTAAATGATTCACACAATCAATAAATGGTTGTTGCGCTGCTAAAGAAATATTTTTAATAGGGATTTTTCTTAAATCATCAGGCATTATATCACTTCTAGTACCTGTACTAATAGAATCAAAAAATCTTTGAATCACGCTAGAAGTTAAAACAGCCACTAAATATTGTAAGGAAAATTGTTTCGATATTTCCTTATTTGATTCTAACTTATCTTGAGGAACTGATCTATTATTAACTCCATCTAATAAATGCCAATTAAGTAAAACTCTCACACTATCATTACTGTAAATTCCGCCATCTACAATTGTTACACCTCCTGTTTTTCCTATGGCAATATGTTGATATATGTAAAGTTCAGGAAAAGTTGGCCTACTGACTTTTTTAGGTGATCTTAAACCTTCACCAAATTCTAAGTATCTAATTCTATTAACTTGATAATTATCAATATCTTTACCTTCGATATATTGGACTGGATGAGTTTCATCTTGAACATCAGATATTAAATCATCCTTAACAAATTGATTAGGATATTTAGTTTCATGACAATTAAGCACCATTCCCTTACTAATATAAACAATATCATCTAATAAAGTTGTATTACTAAAGTCTAAAGTAACTTCACCATGTCTAAAAATTCTTTCCTCAGACTGAATTTGATGGATAATATCAGTTTTTGTAAAAGAGTAAAGATTTTCCAGATTATTATGCCAGTATCTATTAATAAAGTTTTCTTCTTGGGGAGTTTGATTTTTAGCGATAAAAACCACATTAAATACCGCAGCATCAGAAAATAATTTTAAATTTTCAAAGAAATCTATTTGTTTAATTTGCATTGTTTTATAAAGCATTTCTCGACTTTTTTCTCCATAAGTAGCGACGGTAAAAGCATCAGAAACAATTAGTCCTAATTTCCCAGTTTCTTGTTTTAATAATTGTTGACTAAGTTCAATAAAAGCAATAAATAAATCCCATTTCTTATATAAAGTCTCAAATCTTCCTTGAGAAATAATTAATTGACGGTAACTTAATTGTCCTGGTTCATCAGCTTTTACGTAAGGAGGGTTTCCCACAACAAAATCAAAACCATCAATAAATTTACCCGTTTTAGTTTTAATTTGAGCAACGGTAGAAAGTTCTAAATCTAAAATTGGATTAAGTAAAGGAGTTCTAATTTCTTGTAGTTTTGGTAATAACAAAGAATCAGTATTATAAACATTAAATCTATCTATGGTACATTCTTGTAACTTACCTACTTCCTTCGCTTGTTTGAGTAAATCAACAACTTGAATTAATAAATTAGTTTCTGCCAAATAACAAGCAAAGGGGTTAATATCTAAACAAAATAGACAATCTTTCACTTTTTGAATAATAGCAGGAACATATTCCACAGGAATAGTATTAGTTCTTGAAGAACGATAGGAATTAATTAAACGACGTGCAGCATGAACTAAAAAACTACCAGAACCTCCTGCGGGGTCTAATAATTTTTGATCACGAATATCAGGATTATTGGACTTATAACCGATAGCATCTAAAATATATTCTACCACTTCTTTAGGAGTAAAATATCTACCCTGTTCATGTTTACCTTCTTCTACATATCTACCATAAACCATACCAATAATATCGCTATCAATTTCTTGTAAATTAAACCGGTTGAGAATATGTAAAACCTTAATTAAAGTATTAGAACTGATGCGATACCAATTAAATAAATCCGCACTATTAAAGAAATGAGCATAGATATTTTGAGCAGAACGATAGGACATTTCTAAAAGATAATCCATAGACATTCCTTGCGCTAGATCTAAATATCTGGGTTCTACCTCTTCCTTCCAATATTTAAAACCACCATTAGAGAATTTACGATTAATTAACTTTTTATCTTCACAAATTCTCACCATTAAAAGACGAATTACATAAACATAAGCAGTTTGTCTAGCAAATTCCGCTTTTAATTTATCATCATCAGCACCTTGTAAAATTGTTTTACTAACTAAATTACGCCAAGATATAAAATATTGATATGTTTTAATGGCATGATCATGAGTTAAGTCTTGTTTTGCTTGCCATGCTTTCCAATCAAATACTATTCTCTCATATTCTCGTAATATTTCCACTAATTTAGGATCAAGTTTAGTAATTTTCTTTTCTTCAATGACTTTAATTCCTAATTCTTGTTTTTTATTTTCTGATATGGTAGGAATTAGATCTAATTGCACTGCTTGAGTAGATTTTTGATTTTTTTGAGATAGTTTTTTATTTTGGCCATTGATTAATTTATTTAAAAATATTTGTTCTATTTCTTGAATTGAACCTTGGGGTTTATCAGCAAATTCAATTAATTTTTCT
>OMJF01000034.1 GCA_900299285.1 Anabaena sp. 54
AAATCTTCCTTAGGGTCTTTGCTCCTTAGCGTCTTTGCGCGAAACAAAAAATATGGTTCATTTAGCCAAAAATTGTCCCCACCTAACCCCCAAACCCCTAATTAACCTTGATAGGGGTTGTCTAGCCTATCTACAGAAACATTAAGCGATAATGGCAAACGACCGGGATTTAAACGGGGTTCGGCCGCATAACCTACTGGTACTAAAACAGCAATGGCTATATCTGGGTCATTCTCAGCCCCAATTATAGCTTTAACCTTTTCCTCAATCCAACCATTCATAAAGCAGGTAGATAAACCCAGGCTTTCGGCTGCTAATACTAAGTTTGTAGCAGCTATCATGGCATCTTTAATGGCGTATTCCCGGCGCTTGTCTCCTAACCCTGCTTGAAATTGGGGAATTGCATTTCTAAAATAATTCACAGTTCCCTCATTCCAGGCCCCTGTGGCTAACCCTTGTTCTAAAATGGGTGTTAAGTCTTTTTCTCCGGCAGCAGCGTCAGCAGCGAAAACAAAGGTAACGGGCGCTTGGATAATTTGCTTTTGATTCCAGGAAGCCGCGCATAATGCTTGTTTTTGCGCTTCCTCTTGAACTAAGACTATTCTCCAACATTGAACATTAAAACTACTCGGCGCTGCTACGGTTAATTCTACTAGTTGTTTGAGTAAGTCGGGGGAAATAGAATCTGGTTTGAAGGTTTTGATGGAACGGCGTTGTACTATGGCGCTAGGTACGTCTAATGCTTGGGTCTGGGCGCTGGAACTCACGGTATTCTCCTCTGTTTTGTCCTATTTAGGTTAACGCTTTTTTGTTTGCTGTTCAATTAACCGGTTGTTTGTTATTTTTTGATGGCATTACAGGGTATTTTTGATCACGCCCAGACGCCCAGACGCAGAGGAGGTAAATGCGAGGTTTTTATCTCTAATATCCCTGTTTTTTTGATTACTTCTCTCTGGTAATATACTTTTCTAAGGTAGCTGCTAAAGTGTTTTTGGTAACAGCACCAACAACAGTATTAATTTGTCTTCCTCCTTTAAATACCATCAAGGTGGGAATGGTACGAATCCCGTAATGACTAGCAACTGTGGGATTTTGATCTGTGTTGACTTTCACAACTTTTAATTGTCCTTGGTATTCTGTAGCTACTTCTTCGACTACGGGAGATAACATTTTACACGGACCACACCAAGGAGCCCAAAAGTCAACTAAAACGGGTGTTTCGTTTTCTAATACTTCTTGTTTAAATGTGGCTTCTGTTACATTTGTAATTGATGACATAAATCCTCTCTTTAGATTTAAGTTACTAATTCGATAATATCTAATAAATAGGTGAGGAAATATGTCGCTAAGTTTAATTTTCCTATGAAGGACAGTGAAACCCAACATTGATCAATTATACTTTTTGATTTTTAATTCTGTTCTACGGGACTAGAATTTTGATCAGCACCACAATGATAACAATAAGGTAACCCTCTATAGGTCAAATTATGGCAATTATGACATTCAATATATTGATCATAACCACAGTGCGGACAGTAACTATCTCGCGGACGAATTTTTTTGGCACAGCGAATACACCTTGATTCTTGAATTCTTTTGGTGACCTGAATTTTAGCATTAAATACAACGTTTTGGAAAAATTTAATGATCCCAAAACCAAGCACGGGAATTACCAAAATATAAAGGTACCACAGGAGGAAGATTAACCCTGCAAACAGACGATTAATGAGATTAGATAAATATTGAAATATGACACCAATTTGCAGAAATTCAAATACTTTTAGCACTAGAGGAATCAAAAATATAACTAGCAAATGCCAGCTTATTAGGCTTATTAATCCATATCCTTGGCGTTGACTCAAGTTATTAACGAATAATGCAATCAAAATCAATGGCATTAGGAAGATAGACTGAAGCAGAAATTGAATGCTAGAATACGAAAATGATGCGTTTTGATGACTTTTTGCAACTTGATTAAAGTTAGTTTCGTTCTTGACAAAAGATAGGAAATTAATACTCTCTGTTTTTGTCAGCAGTTGATTTTGTAGATTACCAATTTCTTGTTTTAAGACAAAAATATTGCGGTTATTTTGTGTTAATTCCTGTTTAGCTTTTTCCGCTCTTACTTGATTAATAGAATTACCTGAAGGCTGACCAGCAATTTTTTCTAAAAGTGTGGAATCGTATTGCTCACGAATTTTATTATTTGCCTGTTCGAGTTGATTAATCTTATTTTGTTTCTGATTGATACCGCTGAGAATTTTCTGATTTTCAGGATTGTTTAGTTGATCTTTAAATTCTCCATAATTTAAACATATTTGCGAAACTTTACCCAAATGTCCCTTTTCTGCATCTTGATATCTTTGTCGAATTGTTTGCTCATTGCTACTATTAGGTAATTCACTAATCAGAAATTCATAATCTTTATTTGTCCTATTATCTGCTTTATAATTGTTCCATTCAGAATAGCATGGATAAGACTGAGACGGACTAAGATACCATTGACTAATATCATTTAAACCCGTAAAAACGTTAATTAAAATGAAAATATCAACTAAAATAATGACAATCAAACTCACTTTATTTAGTGGTTCGTTGTTCACTTTCCGAGAATTATTGAAAAATCTATTTAAAAGGCGACCTATTCTATTAAACATATAACTATCCTGGATCTATTTAAGTTGATGGACTATCAAGAAACACAGCCTGATCATCGGTGTTACTGAAATTAATTTACCATTTTCCTAGGACTTTAGTAGTTTTTTTTGTTAAGTTTTATATACTTATTAAGTAGCTAGTTTGTGAGTCAGTTAAATATTTTTTACTCACGCAGAGGCGCAGAGGCGCAGAGGAAGAGAGATCAGAAAATGAAACCAACGGAATTTACAAAAAATTTAATTCAGAAGTCGGGGATCTTTCTTACCTGGCTTAATTCATATTCATTATTTGCTCATGTTTCTGATTTGTTCCATAACCTTTTGATAGTCTGTTTCTTTACCTTCTTTTTGATACATAAAGGTATATAATTTTACTATTCCCCATCAAGAGGCAAAAATTCCATCTCTCAAACTCTTCCTCTCTGCGCCTCTGCGCCTCTGCGTGAAAAAAAGATTTAATTTCAGTATATTTGTGGTTGATTATTCCTTCTCTTCTGCTGGCTGAATAATAGCTTGACAATATCTAATTAAAGTATCAATGCGTTCTTCAATAGTCTTTAATCTAGCCTGTAGCGTTGTTGAATGCCTTGCCCCTTGGAGAAACATTATATCCACTTCCAGGAGTCGCAACTGTTTACTTATTTCCGTTTTATAGGACTTTTCCTGGGAATTAGCATCAACTAAGGGAACAATTTGATGTAAAAAAAATGTTTGTAAATGGGTTAAATTTAACCGTAATTGATTAGTATTGAGTTTATCGGCTGTTACATGAGTTCGTAACTCGTCTATAAATGTTGCCAATTCCTGATATTTATCACAATTTAAAGACATTTGTTGCTAGTTAGGATAATATTAATGTCAAGAAAGTTTTCTCATCCAACTCAACTTTCTTTTGTTTTTGCTCAAAATCACCAGCCTTAAATTCTACTTTGGGGCTTGGTTTATCGTCAATAGGTTTTTCTGACTATATTTGCAAGCAACCTGTCATGGATGATAACTACAAACTATACAATTAGAACATTATCTTTCTCACCTTATTTCTAAGCCTCTAGGCAACAGCATCTGCATCTATTTTATTTTATAGCGGTGCTTTCAATTTTAATTATTTTCCCACCTATCCACAAATTACCTTTTTGATTTTATGAGTAGTATAGCTGTCAAACCCCCTACTGATGTCGTTCTCCCCGACTGGCTTAACAGATGTTTAATTGAACCTCCTTCCCCCATACTTACGGAGGAAGAAGACCGAACGTATAACGGTAACGCCCTCATTTGTCGAGCATTTCAGTTTGCTTATGAATTGCATGGTGGTCAAACCCGAAAATCTGGAGAACCTTATATTGCTCACCCGGTCGCTGTGGCGGAAATACTCCGTGAATTAGGTGGTAGTCCTGTTATGATAGCAGCGGGCTTGCTTCATGATGTAGTTGAAGATACAGAAGTTACAGGTGAAGATATAGAAGCACGCTTTGGACCAGAGGTGCGGCGATTGGTAGAAGGTGTTACTAAGCTGTCGAAGATTAATTTTACCAGCAAAACCGAAAGTCAAGCGGAAAATTTCCGGCGAATGTTTCTGGCTATGGCCCAAGATATTCGGGTAATTGTGGTCAAACTGGCAGACCGGTTGCATAATATGCGGACTCTTCAATATATGCCAGAATCTAGTCGTCAACGTAGCGCCCAGGAAACACGAGATATTTTCGCACCTTTGGCGAATCGTTTAGGAATTTGGCAAATTAAATGGGAATTAGAAGATCTAGCATTCAAATATTTAGAACCGGAGGCCTATCGAGAAACTCAGGAATGTGTGGCTGAAAAACGCACAGATAGGGAAGAAAATTTATTTAAAGCTACGGAAACTCTGCGCCGTCGGTTACTCAAAGCGCGTATTAATTGTTTGGAAATTAGCGGTCGTCCTAAACACCTTTATAGCATTTATCAAAAAATGCGGCGGCAACAAAAGGAATTTCATGAAATTTACGATTTGGCGGCGCTGCGAATTATTGTCCAAACTAATGAAGAATGCTATCGAGCTTTAGCTGTGGTTCACGATACTTTTCGTCCCATCCCTGGTAGGTTTAAGGATTATATAGGTCTGCCTAAACCAAACAATTATCAATCTCTACATACTGGGGTAATTGGTTTGACGGGACGACCCTTAGAAGTGCAAATTCGCACTCTGGAAATGCACCATATCGCGGAATACGGAATTGCTGCTCATTGGAAGTATAAAGAAACTGGTGGTTCTGAGAATACTCACTTAACAAGTTCTGATGAAAAATTTACTTGGTTACGCCAATTGTTAGATTGGCAAAGTGACTTAAAAGATGCTCAAGAATACTTAGATAGTGTTAAAGATAATCTCTTTGAAGATGGGGTTTATGTCTTCACTCCCAAGGGGGATGTTATTCCTTTAAGTCCTGGTTCGACTAGTATAGATTTTGCCTATCGCATTCATACAGAAGTCGGAAACCACTGTGCAGGGGCGCGGGTAAATGGGCGCATTGTTCCTCTATCAACACGATTGCATAATGGTGATATTGTTGACATTATTACTCAAAAAAATTGTCATCCCAGTTTAGATTGGTTAAATTTTGTTAGCACTTCAGCAGCGAAGTATCGTATTAAACAATGGTATAAGCGATCGCGCCGAGAAGAAAATATCGCCAGGGGACGGGATTTATTAGAAAAGGAGTTGGGGAAAACTGGTTTTGAGAACTTGTTGAAATCAGAGGCTATGCAGACTGTGGCGGAGAAGTGTAATTATCACAGTGTAGAAGATCTACTGGCTAGTTTAGGTTATGGGGAAGTTACCTTAAATCTAGTGCTGAACCGTTGGCGCGAAGTTGTTAAAGGTAAACAACCTGTTAGTGATATGATCCCATTTCTCGCCAAGGAATCAACAGGAAAAACCCCGCGCCCAGAAAAAACTGATTCATTACTTACATATCGTGCTAGTGATTCCCCCATTATTGGAGTCGAGGGTTTAGTTTATCATATCGCCGGTTGTTGTAACCCCATTCCCGGCGAAGCAATTGTGGGCGCTGTGACTAGGGGAAGAGGAATTTCTATACACCGCCAAGGCTGTCATAATCTAGATCATGTTGAATATGAGCGTTTAGTCCCAGTGCGCTGGAATTCAGTTACAGAGAGCCAAAGCCGTCCCTATACATATCCTGTTAATATGCAAATTGAGGCACTAGATAGAGTGGGGGTATTAAAAGATGTATTGTCTCGACTAAGCGATCAAGGTATCAATGTCCGCCACGCTCAAGTTAAAACTTCCTTGGGAGAACCTGCTTTAATTGATTTAGGAATTGATGTGCGCGATTGTTCTCAATTGGAACGTTTATTTGTTCAACTTAGAAAGATGAGTGATATTATTAATATTCGTCGTGTCTGTGAGGCTGATGACTGTGGATGAATTATAAATTAATAAAGAGTATTGGGCGACTGTAAGGGCTACTAGAAGTCGCTACTACACAAGCAAAGTCCACCTGAGTGGACTAATTAGGGTTTAATGAGACTAAGTAGGTGAACGGAAAAAACCGACATAAGTAACGAAAAGTAAAGTTGCTCAAAACCTGTTCCCTGTCACCTGTTTCCTGTCCCCGTGGCGTAGCACCTGTTCCCTGTTACCTCTTCCCTTGTCATAACGACAATTTGTAACGCCAACCTACTTAAACAATTTCATTTAGGGTTTGTAACAGTTGATCTATTTCTTCAACTGTGTTATAATGAGCTAGTCCTATTCGCAATAACCCCCCAGATGTTTCTACATCTAATTTTTCCGTGAGGTTAATTGCATAAAAATTTCCGTACCAAACAAATATTCCCTTTTCTCCTAATATTTGGGCTATGGCTGCGGGGGTTTTTCCTTCTATGCGAATAGATACTGTTGGTGTCCGCCATTTAAATTGACTGGGTTCTGTAATACCATATAAGCTTAAACCAGGGATTTTTAATAATCCTGAAATTAGCTTTTTACTTAATTCTCTTTCATATTCTTGAATGGCTGACATTGCTGCTATTAAAGCTGCTCGCCGACTATGATAAGCTGATACTAATTCATGATTTTTTTGTTCTGGTGCGGTCAAAAATCGAGGACAATGGAAAGTGGTTAAACCTTCTCTGTCAGCTTCTATTAAGGAGGAAAGTAATTCATTATCTAGAGTTGGGGAAACATGACAACCTAATTTGGCTAAATAATTAATCGCTGCTACTAACCCTGCTAAACCTTCATGGTTTAAAGTTCCTGTTTCCCATTTTGAGGGAATTTCTTCTGTTGCTGGTTTAACTTTATAAGGAGAAAATCTGGTTAAATGTTCTCTTTTTCCGTAGACAATTCCTACATGGGGCGCGAAGAATTTGTAAGCAGAACAGGCTAGAAAATCACAATCTAAATGATGAACATTAATCGGTCCGTGGGGTGCATAATGAACAGCATCAACATATACTAAAGCCCCGACATTATGGGCTATTTTGACTATTTTACTAATATCATTAATTGTCCCCACTGCGTTAGAAGCATAGGTAACTGCTACTAATTTGGTGCGGGAATTTATCTTTTTTTCTAAATCATGCCAATCTAAAGTACAATCAGAAATATTAATATCAACAGCACGAATAATTATACCTTTCTCTGCTAAAGCATACCAAGGAGAAATATTCCCAGCATGATCTAAGTCTGTAACGATAATTTCATCACCAGCTTGTAATTCTCTACCAATAGCGCGACTCACAGAGAATGTGAGAGTGGTCATATTTGCGCCAAATACTATTTCATCATTATCGCATCCTAAGAAGTCGGCGATCGCTGCTCTAGCAGAAATAATTAAAGCATCTGTTCGCAAACTAGTAGCAAAAGTACCATGAACATTCGCATTTGACCTAACTAAATAATCACTAATTGCGTCTAAAACCCCACCAGGAACCTGTGTTCCTCCTGGTCCATCAAAGAAAATTGCTGGCTTTTTGTTGATTGTTTGTGCCAGTGCGGGAAACTGAGAACGAATCCATTTTACATCTAGAGATTCCATAATTTTTCCCCTTTTTATGATTTTTGTTTCGCGTCAAGGTACAAGATGTGAATATAGCAACTATCGGTGGGTTGTGAACGGATTTTTTTGAACGAACCTTAATAGGACGCACAGGACGCAGAGGTAGAGAAATGATCTTGTGATCTAATATTTATTTTTTTCTATGGGAAAAGCAACATCAGTTAAAATATTAATTGGGTTGATATTTTTGATTAGTTCCATTTGTTGTTCATTTTTGACTAATAATGCACCTGCGAAACCTAGAGAATTTATGGAAATTTCTGCAAATTCTTCTTTTTTTCGAGGGACAATTAACATCCATTTTCGTGTAATTAAAAGATTATATGCTCCCGATTGTAGATTATTTTCTAGAGGTTTAATTCCCATTTTCTGTAGTAAATTATGATATTTTTCTAAGGTTACTTTTGGACTTTCGCTGCTATTAAGATTACTAAAAGCGTGTAAAAAGGGAAATTCTCCCATAGTTCCTATATTATTTTCTAATTTTGCAGTTTTTAAAAGTGGGGAAATAGGAATATCTGTTTCCAAAAAAGGGACAATTTGTAAATGTTTATGTCGTTGACTCGCTCCAGCAAGTTTACCACCATTGTAAAATACTAAACCCTCAAAATCTGCTAAACAAGCCCACATTGCTGTAAAATCTTCCAGGGTGAGTAAACTTTCTTGTTCTTCAAAAGTGCGAGTAATAATTAACAAATGATTATCAACAACATTGAACTTATTTAAAATACAAACATGAGTGGGAGAGATATCCGTCACAAATAAATCTTCCTCATAGGGTAAAAAAGGATTAAACTCTTTACCAGTTCTAGCAATTTGTTGTTCTTGTTTTTCTTTATCGGCTTTTTTGCGGTTGAGGTTTACTAAAATTCTGATCATAAATTTTATCCCATCTTGTTCGACAATTTCCAATTCCGTGGTCATAGATTTTAACGCCCCAGAATTTAAAGCCAGTTCCGTTGTTTTCTTCACACTTGTCCATAAAGTACCTGGTACAAGTATAACTTTTTCCTGATCTTTTTCCTGATTATTAATATCTGCCAAAATTCACCTAATTAATAATACAAATTGACATTATAACATTTCCTAATCTCATGAAGTACAAAATTATCATTTTTTATCTGCGTTTATCTGCGTTTATCTGCGTTTAATTACTACAGTTTGTACCTCAATTGAATAGGAATTGCTATATAGCATTGTTTGCTAAGGCGGGCTAGAAGCCCACCCCACAATTATCCGCAGTCGGGTATCTGCTTCTCTACGGACAATATAAAGTATCTCTTGTGTCTCTACCTGTTACAGGATTAGTGCCTTTAGCTACCTTACATAATTTATTTTGTTCATCTCGACGCAGTAGCACATCTGTAAAATCAGCACCATCAATTATAGCACCATCAAATTTAGCATTAGCGGCAAATGCACCTTCTAGAATGGCGTTGGTTAAATCGGTTTTGATCAGACGCGCAGAATCTAATGTAGCATTAGTTAGGTTAGCTTTCTGTAACTTTGCTGATTCTAGATTGGCAGCAAAAAAACTTACACCTGTTAAATTGGAGTTACTAAAATTACTGTAGCGGAGATTGGCTTTAGTAAAACTGGAGTCTCTTAAATCACGTCCAGAAAAATCAGCACTGATAAGAATTTCTTTGTTATATTCCAGTGCTACAGCAGGGGGGACGAAAGCGATGAAAATGGTTGTGGAAATCATCACCCAAAGTAATAAACTAAATATACTTGCCCAGTTTTGATGTCTATTATTCATGGTATTGTTATTGAATGGCTAATCCGTCTCCATTTAATTATGCAGATATTGGTAACATAGGTGAAGACCTAGTAGCCAAATGGTTGCAATCTACAGGTTGGGAAATTTTGCACCGTCGCTTTTGGTGTCGCTGGGGAGAAATTGATATTATTGCCCAATATCAAGACACAACAGTGGCATTTATAGAAGTTAAAACCCGGAGTTCCGGTAATTGGGATGAATTGGGTAAAAACTCCATTACTCCCGAAAAACAAGCAAAACTCTGGCAAACAGCGGAAATATTTTTAAGTGAATATCCTGAAAAAGCTGATTATTATTGTCGCTTTGATATAGCCCTTGTCCATTATCAACCTGCATCAAAAAAGCTTATAAAAAAGGCAGTTATTGAAGAAGTTTCTCTGGCTAGTTTATCAGTATCTGGATATGATTTTCAGCTGCAAGAATACATTCTGGCAGCTTTTGACCAGTAATTAATATTTAGACCAGAATTATTTTTCATTACGTGATACTACTCAAACAATTTTAAATTTTCAGTTTGAAATTGTTTAAGCCAGTGTTTCTGGACAGTAGCCCAAACCACGCACAAACTGTTGTCTAAATGCTTCAATTTCTTCTCTTTCGGGATTACCATGAGAAACAATTGCTACTTGATAACGCCCCATTACGTCTACAGGGGCTTGTCCGGCTTCTAAACTCCACAGTGCCATTTGTACTCTCATTGGTGGTTGGTGGTTAATCCCCAATTCATTTAAAAATGCCCGAAAATCACCATCTTCCTGGGGTGAAAGCACTTCTCTAAATTTAATTCTGACTACCCAACCATTAATTTGATGAATTATACTAACAAAGGAAACAGGGGTTTCCTTTCTAGCGTGGATGTGTTGAACGATTCTCAGTGTGAGACTGGCATTGGCCAAGTAATACAGGTATTCACTCATGGTGGGATCAAAGCTAATTTTACGTCTCTATCTTCCCTAATCAAGTCCAGTTCGCGGTAGGGTAAAAACCCCCGTTTTTCTATGGGGAGATTTACCCATTAATTCCCTTTCCTGAAAATCAAGTAACAAATAGTATAAGCAAAATTGCAGAAAATGTCTAGTCTAGAAGTACAGGATGTAAATTTAGATTGTTCGTTATCTAGTTATGACTACGAACTTCCACTAAGGCTAATTGCTCAAAACCCTGCTGTTCCTAGAGATAGTTCCAGGTTATTGGTTGTAAATTCTCTTGACAATCCTCAAACTATACCAGTTTCTCATCATATTTTCCGTGATTTACCGGAATTGCTGCAACCGGGTGATTTGCTGGTAATGAATAATACGAAAGTGATTCCCGCTCGGTTGTACGGCTGTAAGTCTACTGGTGCGGAAGTCGAGGTGTTGCTTCTGGAAGAACGACAGCATAATTGCTGGTTGGCTTTAGTGAAACCTGGTAAGCGGTTTAAGATAGGCAGTGAAATTATTTTTACAGATGGAGGAGAGGAAAATCAACAAATATTAAGGGCGACGGTGGTTGAATCAGATCCGCAAACCGGGGGGCGATTATTGCAGTTTGATTTGCCACCAGAAGTGCCTTTAGTCCAGGTATTAGGCAAATTTGGCGAAATTCCCCTCCCACCCTATATCACGGCTTCTACCGCTGCTAATGAACAGTATCAAACGGTGTATGCTCAAGAAGAAGGAGCGATCGCAGCACCTACGGCAGGGCTACATTTTACACCAGAATTAATAGATAAGTTAAGTAATTATGGCATTAATCAAGCCTTTATTACTCTTCATGTTGGTGTCGGTACTTTTCGCCCAGTAGAAGTAGAAGATGTCACTACTCACGCCATGCACGAAGAATGGATAGAAGTTCCTGCTGATACCGTTGAGCAAATTCGGGCTACTCAGGCTGCGGGAGGACGCATTATTGCGGTGGGGACAACAGTGGTGAGAGCATTGGAAGGAGCGGCGCAATTGGGCGATTTACAGCCATTTATGGGGAAAACCAACTTATTTATTTATCCTGGCTATAAATGGCGAGTTGTGGAGGGTTTAATCACCAATTTTCATTTACCTCGTTCTAGTTTGTTGATGTTGGTTAGTGCTTTAATTGGTAGAGAAAGGTTACTAGATATTTACCAAGAAGCTATTTCCTCTGAATACCGCTTTTATTCTTTTGGGGATGCCATGGTGATCTTACCAGCAGATCAAAAGAAAAGTCTAAAATTACATTAGACCTGTAGTAAAAATTAATTAAATATGTGTTTTCTAAATGTAGAGACGTTCCATGGAACGTCTCTACCACGGTCAAGCTGACCGCCTAACTGGCATTGAATCATGTCGGGGATTAACGCTGAGTAATTTAACGTAAGATGTAGTTTGAGTGAGTATAAAGCAGATAAATTTAAAGAACATATTGATAAATTTTATTGGAAACCTGTTTTCACAGTCTAGCTCGTATTATGTGGCTTCAAGTGGTGGTGCGCCAATTGAAAAACTAAAGCAATATATCAAGGAACAAGACGCACCAACAAAATAAATAGAATAGAAAGATTGGAATAGAAAGATTGGTTATTTCCGCTTCGCTACAATAACCCGCTCTAACCCCTACTATAAAGGGTACATTGAGGGTAGGTACTGCCGCGAGAAGTTCAAATTGGTAAACGATTAATATCTCTATTACAACCAATTACTACCATGGCAGAACCTTTTTCTAAACGTTTAGTTGGTTCAGGATTAATGATAAATTTACCATCATGACTTACGGCCAACATATTTAAACCATAGCGGTTACGAAGTTGAAGTTCAGCAATAGTTTTCCCATGAAATTCATCAGGAACAATTAACTCCACAATGCTATTATCTGGGTCAAGATCAAATCTTTCTAAAATTCCTGGTTTAGTAAGTGTTCGTGCTAAAGCACAACCGGCTTCATATTCAGGAAATACTACATGATCTGCTCCCACTCGTTCTAATAATTTACGATGAACCTCACTAGAAGCTTTTGCTACCACGTGAGGTACACCACCTTCTTTTGCATTTAAAGTAGTGATAATACTTTCCTGAACGTAGTTACCAATGGCGACAATTACAGTATCAAATTCAAAAATTCCGGCTTGTTTAAGGGCTACTGGTTCGGTTGAATCTAGTTGTAAAGCATGACCGACTATTTGCTCATTCAAAGCCTCAGAAACTCGTTTTTCGTCAACATCTGTAGCTAACACTTGATAGCCTAAATTATGTAATGTTGAACAAACAGAACGACCAAAACGACCTAACCCAATGACAGCAAATTGGTGATTGTCTTTACGTAAACTGCGAAGGAATTTTAATGATGAAAGATTCATAATTGGTGATGGGTGATGGGTAATGGGTGATGGGTGATGGGTGATTGGTAATTGGTAATGGGTAATTGGTAATTGGTGATTGGTGATTATCCAACTAGGAGATTTTCTTCAGGATAATGAATTCTACTAGGACGAGGATCACCTAGTATGGACGACATTAATAATAAAATACCAACTCGACCAATATACATTGTGAGAATCAAAATTAATTTGGCTGCGGTAGAAACATTGGCTGTAATACCTGTAGAAAGTCCCACCGTACCAAAGGCCGATACTACCTCAAAGAGAATTTGAATAAAGGGAAATTCGGGGTCGGTAATACTAATTAAAACCGTGGAAACAATCACAGTTGCTAATGAACCAAATACTACACCTACGGCTTTCAAAATTAATGAGATGGCAATTTTGCGATTATATAATAATACCTCTTCCTTGCCTTGCAAAATTGCATTTGTGCAACTGGTAATTACTCGTAAAGTTGTGGTTTTGATTCCTCCTCCTGTACCTCCAGGACTTGCACCAATAAACATGAGCGCAATCATAATGAACAATCCAGCATTAGTCATTTTTCCAATATCAATACTATTAAAACCAGCGGTTCTGGTAGTAACTGACTGAAACCAAGCGACCAATAATTTTCCAGATAAATCTAATTTTCCAAAGGTGCTATTATCTCTAATTTCTATCAATAAAATAGCAATTGTTCCTAGCATTAATAATATTAATGTCGTGCTAGTAGCAACTTTAAAATCCAGAGAAAATATTAAACAACTATTTTTTTTGATCATCCGATTATTTTGATAAGTCCAGCTATCTCTTAACCACAAATACATATCCAAAATTACCTGATAACCAATACCTCCAAAAATAATTAATGTCCCAATTGTTAAAATCACTAAAGGAGAAGATTGATAACTAATTAAATTGTCTTTAAATAGACTAAAACCAGCATTATTCCACGCACTAACACTATGAAATATTGCCAACCAAGTTCCTTCTTGCCAACCTTTTTCCGGGACAAAAGCTATCATTAGTAGCAATACTCCCGTGATTTCAAATAATAAGGTAGTCGCAATAATAGAACGGATAATTTGAGTGCTTCCACTCATTCCTGGACGATCTAAAGCTTGTTGAATTGCTACTTTTTGTCGCAAATCAAATTTTCTGCCAATTAATAACATCAAAAATGTGGTAGTTGTCATATATCCCAAACCACCAATTTGGGCTAAAAGAGCAATAAACAATTGACCTAAAAAGGAAAAATCAGTACCAGTGTCTACCACTGCTAAACCCGTCACACAAACTGCGGAAGTGGAAGTAAATAATGCAACAATAGGATCATTCCAATTGCCATTACCAGTAGAAAAAGGTAAGGTTAAGAGAATTGTTCCCAAGAGAATGACAGCGATAAACCCCAAACAAATTGTCCGAGCAACAGTCATAAGTAAGGAAAAATGAAAAATGAATAAACTTTGTGTCGTTAGGCTATTTTGACATCTTTACAAGGTAGAATTAATGACTTATTCTCAGGCAAAATATCCCTATCTAATTAAAAACATAGATGGTAGCCTAAGAATAAGTTTTTTCTTTTCAGTTTCTTATATTATCTTTATTTATCAAATAATGAGTCAAATACTTTACAAACAAATTCAGGAATTTTACGACGCTTCCTCCGGGTTGTGGGAGCAGATTTGGGGGGAACATATGCACCACGGTTATTATGGTGTAGATGGTAAACAGGTAAAAGAACGTCGTCAAGCACAAATTGATTTAATTGAAGAATTGTTGCATTGGGCAGATGTTAAAGGTGCTAAAAATATCCTGGATGTGGGTTGTGGAATTGGTGGTAGTTCTTTATACTTGGCTGACAAGTTTGGGGCAAATGCCACGGGAATTACATTGAGTCCTGTACAAGCCGCTAGAGCCATGGAAAGGTCTTTGGCAATGAATTTGAGTCAAAAGACTAGATTCATGGTGGCCAATGCCCAGGAAATGCCCTTTGAGGATAATTCTTTTGATTTGGTCTGGTCACTGGAAAGCGGTGAACATATGCCGGATAAAACCAAGTTTTTGCAAGAGTGCTATCGCGTGTTAAAACCGGGTGGAACTTTGATTATGGTGACATGGTGTCATCGAAATACGGATAAGTTACCACTGACAGGGGATGAACAAAAGCACTTAGAGGACATTTACAGGGTCTATTGTTTACCGTATGTAATGTCTTTAGCGGATTATGAAGCGATCGCTTGGCAATTACCATTAAATAATATTCGCACTGCTGATTGGTCAACCGCAGTTGCACCTTTTTGGAATGTAGTAATTGATTCTGCCTTCACACCTCAAGCATTTATAGGTTTATTAATGGCGGGTTGGAGTACAATTCAAGGAGCATTATCTTTGGGGTTAATGCGTCGAGGTTATGAAACTGGGTTAGTTCGCTTTGGTTTATTACGCGGGACGAAAGAATTTAGAATTTAGAATTTAGAAAAAGAGCAAAAAATGAATCAATTTTATCAACAAAGTTCTGTTGTTTCTCCAAAAAGTTGGTTTTATTCTTTTTGGAAGTTTTCCCGTCCTCATACAATTATGGGAACAAGTTTGAGTGTTTTGGGTTTATATTTAATTACGTTGGGTGTGACTTCTACAGGTTTTTCTAGTTTGCATATTGGTCAAATTTTAGGAACATGGATTGCTTGTATAAGTGGTAATATTTATATTGTTGGTTTGAATCAATTGGAAGATATTGATATTGATAAAATCAATAAACCTAACTTACCTTTAGCGTCGGGAGAATTTACGAAAGGACAAGGACGACTAATTGTGATTATTGCTGGTATTTTGGCTTTAGCTGTAGCCTGGCTAACTGGACCATTTTTAATGGGAATGGTAACAATAAGTTTAGCAATTGGTACGGCTTATTCTTTACCACCAATTCGGTTAAAACAGTTTCCTTTTTGGGCTGCTTTATGTATTTTTTCCGTGCGGGGAACGATTGTTAATTTAGGTCTGTTTTTGCATTTTAGCTGGGTATTACAAAGAAGCCAAGGTATTCCCAATGCGGTTTGGGTTTTAACGATTTTTATCTTAGTATTTACATTGGCGATCGCAATTTTCAAAGATATTCCTGATATGGAGGGAGATAGGGTCCACAATATCACAACTTTTACCCTCCAACTCGGACAACAAAAAGTATTTAATCTCGCACTTTGGGTATTAACAATTTGTTATGGAGGCATGATTTTAGTAGGATTATTTCATCTAGCGGAAGTTAATACCATTTTTATCTTAATTACCCATATAATAGCTTTAATTGTGATGTGGTGGCAAGGTACAGGAGTTGATTTACAAGACAAAAAAGCCATTACTAATTTCTATCAATTTATCTGGAAATTGTTTTTTATTGAATATCTAATTTTTCCAGTTTCTTGTTTATTAGCTTAAAATCATGTTATAAACATTTCCTAGTTCGTCCTTTTTATAATTTACTAGCAATCCTACAAAAAGGAAAGTAATTTGTATATTGCGAATATAAATCGCCTAATTATTTCTCTAGAAAATCGGGGATGTAACTTTTCCAAAACTATGATCAGCATTAACTTCAATTACTAAATCAACAAATGATGATTTCAGTAAAGGATTAATAAATAATTCCGGGTGTAAAGAACGCCAAAAATAATTAACAAATGCTTCTATTTCTAATTCATTCATTCCTGATTTACCAGTAGCAATCATTTGTTTTTCCGCTTGTTTTCGCCATACTAAAGAATAACGATAATCTGGAGGATAAAGGACTATTAAACTATTCAATCTTTCCCAAAGTGGTAAATAGGTTTTAAGTTGATCATTCATATTAGCAGCAAATTGTTTATCTGCATCTGTAATAATGGGTGGTGGTGCTGTTAAAAACCCTCTGGGATTAATTGGTTGTACACCCACAAACCAACCTTCAAAGAGAACAATATCTACAGGATTTGTGATAAATTCAGGAGTAGTGCGATCGCCAGCACCCCCATAAGCAGATTTATCAAATCTAGGAATCATGACAGGACTGTTGCCTTGAGCAACTTGATCGAGTACACTTAAAGCTAGGTGAATATCGTGGGTTCCAGGCGGTCCGCGCCAAAGCAAACGAGAATCCTGTTGCATTAAGACCAAACGCTCATTATAAGTTTTGTACAAGTCATCTAAAGACAAACTTAAAGTCTGGTATCCCAACTGCTGGAGAATCAAAACCAGTATTTTAGACATAGTAGTTTTACCAGTTCCTTGTGAACCTAAAATACCTTGGATAAAAGGTTTACCTAACTGTTGACGCTGGTCTGCAATTTTAATACCCAAAGGTAGCCACAAATTCCATAGTACCTCTAACATTTTTTGGGGTTCAGTTTTTAAGGTAGTTTGACAAAACTGACTAAAATCAGGGAAAACTAACTTCAATAAGTCCCCTCTCCTTTGCATAACTTGGGCTACATTATCATTAGTGATATTAAATACCTTAGCTCTCAAAGGATCTGCCAGGGCTGCTGCTTGTGCTAATAGTTGCCAAGATGTATCCGTTGTCAAAATTTTACTTAACCAGTCACTACTCATAAAATTACGAACCCAGTTTCAAAGCTTCTAGAAATAGGCTGTAGATAAAACCAACTTTCAAATAGTTGAGTGTTTCTACGCAAAGTGCTGCCCGCGCAAACCACATACGACTGTAAAATATTTTACTAAATATTTCAGTAAATATAACTAAAAATGCAGCTACTACAATGTCTAATTCTGCCCTTTGTCCAGCGGTGGTTGATACTGCTGAACCCAAAAAAAAGCCAAACAAGAAACTAATTAGTATCAATGATAACCGCCGCCAAGGATTAAAAAACCATTGACTTAGTCCTTTAATTATAGTGTCTAACAGGTTGTTGAGACGAGTATTTTGCATAATAGCAAAGAATGGAAAACAGGGTAAGAAAAACTAGTTTTGATTCTGTGAAATTGAATAATCTACTTTGGATAATGTCAGGAAACCAGTTTAATTAGCATTGGGGATCATTGATAAACATATCATTTCCTCCTAACCTTAATTTTATCTCTAAATGTATATAACCATGAAAAATTCCATATATCAATATCGTAACGTGATGATTGTTTTTTTGGCATTAGGACTAATTGGGATGATAGCAGCATGGTTAAATATCAGCATCTCTTTGGAGTCTACAAATCCAGAAACAGCATCAAAAGTTACTAGAAATACACCATCTCAAGGGACAAACACTGAAAATGGAGAGGAAACTAATTCAAATAGTACACCAATTCAATCAGTAGAATCGAGTTTATCTGATCAGGTTAATTCAGATACTAAAACTAAAGTACCAAGATTGCTGCGCGTCAGCAACAAAACAACTCAGCCCGTACGTCTGGTATTATTAGCTAGACAATTATCCCAAAAAAGTGCCAATATTAATAAAATCAAATCTACTCCCCCCGCTCATTGGGATTTTGCACCAGAAGAAGGAAGTGAGGGAGGATTGGTTTTATCTTTGCCTCAAGCTAATTTAACACTGGAGAAAGGTGATATTTTAGTGGCTTTTGCCCAAGATGGTTCTCGTCACTATTGGGGACCCTATATCGTTGGGGAAACCTCTTTTCCTCAATGGCAACCTCAAAGACAAGAATGGCAATTAGTGTTACAAAATAGGTAATTGATCACCGCAGGAGTTTATCTGTATTTTGTTTGAGTGTAAACTATTGTGTACTAGCCAGGACACGATTACCACGCCTTTAAGTATAACTTCATGGACATAAAATTGAGTATTCCCGGTAAAATGGTTGACAAATGGTTTCATGATTTACAACAGCGTCCAGTTCTAGCTGTAGCGGTTTCGTCCCTGTGGTTATTGGTAATTGGTTGGATAGCTTTTGGCTGGAATTTGGGTAATGTGGGCTTAATTGATGAAACTGAGCCACTTTTTGCCGAAGCTTCCCGACAAATGTTACTTACTGGTGATTGGATTACTCCGTTTTTTAACGGTGAAACTCGCTTTGACAAACCTGCTTTAATTTATTGGTGTCAAGCCTTTGCTTATTCTATTATGGGTGTTAATGAATGGGCTGTTCGTATGCCTTCTGTCTTAGCAGCCATGGGCGTAATTGCTTTGGCGTTTTATACTGTACAGTGGTATTTTACTGAAAAAGACGAATTAGAACAAGTTACTAACTTACCCAGACGTTACTTGACAGCAGCCGTAGCCGCAGCTTTAATGGCACTTAACCCCGAAATGATCGTTTGGGGCAGAACTGGGGTTTCTGATATGTTACTCACAGGCTGTATAGGTTCAACTTTGTTATGTTTTTTTCTAGGATATGCTCAGAATAAGAGAGCAATTGTCATTGCTAATTGGCAATTTCCTAATCAATGGTACTTAGCTAGTTATGTTTTAATTGCTGGAGCAATATTAACCAAAGGTCCGGTAGGAATTGTTTTACCAGGACTAATTATGATTGCTTTTGCCTTGTATGTGGGCAAATTTTGGCAAATTTGGCGGGAAATGCGGCCGATTTTGGGCATGGTTATAGTTTTAGTCCTATCGCTTCCTTGGTATATTTTAGTAACTTGGCGTAATGGCTGGAATTTTATTAACGCTTTCTTCGTGTATCATAATATAGAGCGTTTTACGGAAGTCGTAAATGGTCACTCAGCACCTTGGTATTTCTACTTTTTAGTTGTATTACTGGGTTTTGCGCCTTATGCAGTATATATCCCTGCTTCCCTCATGAGTGTAAAATTGTGGCAGCGTTCATATTGGCTACAAAAAGAACGGTCTCAACACTTGGGTTTATTTGTCAGTTTATGGTTTTTGGGAGTATTTGGCTTTTTCACCGTTTCTGTCACCAAATTACCCAGTTATGTGTTACCTTTAATGCCAGCGGCAGCTATTCTTGTGGCATTATCCTGGAGTGATCTTTTCCCTACTTCACAAAACTCCACCCCAACCCCTATCACCTTTATACGTATTAGTGCTTGGTTTAATGTATTTTTTCTAACATTTATTTCCATCGCCCTATTCAATCTTACGCGAGTTGTTGGATCTGATCCCGCTGCTCCTGAATTGTATGCAGAAATACAGAAATCAGGTATACTCAAATATGGAGGCATAATTTGGTTAATAATTACCCTGATATCTTCTATATTGATATTAACTCGTCGTTACCGACAGATTATTATCATTAATTTAGTGGGATTTATAGCTTTTATTGCTATTTCTTTAATGCCCGCAATTTTAATTATGGACCAACAGCGTCAGTTACCTCTGAGGGAATTATCGGCCTTAATTGTTGAATTAAAACAACTCAATGAAGAATTAATTATGGTCGGTTTCAAAAAACCTACTGTGACGTTCTACACGAAGCAAAATGTTAACTACATTAAATTTTCCCAAGCAGCTTTAAAATATATTCAAAACCAAAGATTATCAAAAACTAAATCATCATTATTAATGCTTATTGAACAAGAAAAATTTCAAGAAATGGACTTAAAATCAGATACTTACAAAAGTCTAGCCACAAAAGGAGCTTATCATTTAATTCGTATTTCTTTGGCAAAAGTCAACAAGGATAAGTTCAATCTATCCTGAAATTATCAGTATCTTGGTATTAATTTTAACATCAAAAAATTTTCTTTTTTTGGTTAAGCCTATTGACTTTCGCCCGCGGGGATGGTATTTTGATAATGGGAGTGCGTGGGTATTTAGATAAGTCTTCACATCCCATTATTTACGCACTATCATCATACCACGCTGGTTGCACCTTGCAACCGTAATAAAAAAATTTTTTTGTAAAAATTTATACAAAATTTATCTATAATAGTACGCAGGCTAAGAGCAAACCCTAGATAAAACTTGATTTATGTGAGTTAATAGCTCTTCCATAGAGATAGAACGGGGTAATATCTGGGTAGCAATTTCACTTACAGCAGTTTCTACAGAAGATGTATATCTTTGCTTACGAGATTTTGTGCCATTGTCATAATTAGACTGATTTAATTTTTGGTCAAGTACCAAAATTGGAGGTAATTTAAAAGATAGATCCCCCAAGGATTGTATAGCTTTGTGTACTTCTTGATTCATGGGCGTTTCCTGCAAACAAATTAATAGTAAGTCAACACTTTTATGACTAACTTGTTGTAAAACTTCCGACCAACAACTAGCAATAGAAGCTCTAAAACCAGCAGTATGTAAGTATTGAATTAGAGCTTGAAACCACTCATAACCTATATTACCCGACTCATGTTTAAGATTGAGAGTAGAATTTTTAATTGACTGATAATTCTTGACTGGTTTGCGATTTGTTTTAGATAAATCATGCAACATAGTTATATCTACCACAAGAATATTGAGTGGACAACTGATGCCGGCAGCAATTTGTAATACAGATGATAAAGCATCTCCTTGGTAATTGTGGGACTGATTTTTCTGATGTAAGGGACTTAAACAAGGAAATACAGACAATCCTGGTATTTGAGAAGCAGCTAAAGTAGTAGCAACATCACAAGTGACCAATGGTAAAGTTGCTAATTGCTGGTGTTTAGTTAATTGTTGTAGATAAATGCGAGCCGTAGAAATTTCCATATCTAGTAATATCAAATCAAACTGCCAGACCCGTGCCAACAAATCTGCTTGATCTAAATCATCTACTTCAATAACTCGATGTTCTCTGAGGGAAGGATAGAGATTAACCGCTTCTAATTCTGGATTTACTAACCGGAGAATTCGTAGAGGGACAATTCGGGGATGGCGATTATTTTCCATAGCCGAATGTTGAACTTTTGGAGACGTAGATAATTGTGCTAATAATGTAGTTAATAGGTGGTGTTTGATGGGTAGACTTAAAAAACTATCAGCCTGTTTAGTAAGTGCTTGCTCCTTTTCTGCGGCTGTAGCCGTGACAACAACATGAATGTGACGAGTTAAAGCATCAGACTTCAATAGAGTTAAAACATCCCAACCTGAGAGTAAAGGTAATAAAGGGTTTAAAAATATAGCCTTTGGTTGTAAACGTCGAGCTTTTTCTAATGCTTCTGTTCCTGATCTAGCAATGACAACACGATAACCTAAAGCTTTGAGTTGTTCAGTTAATTCTTCAATATATTGGGCTACTGCTTCCACTACCAACACCAATCTTGGGGAGGAATGAGACTGATATTGTAGAGAATTGTGGAGATCTTGACGGCAAGAATTGGCAGTGTTGAATATTTCGGGCTTTTCTGGTTTTATATCTTGAGAGTCGTTAAGATTGAGATTTGGTGGACTCGGAGGTAAAAGCAGAGTAAATTGACTACCTTTACCCTCACGAGATAGGAAACTGACATCTCCACCATGTAAGCGAGCCAAAGCTCTGGTCAGGACCAATCCCAAACCCGTGCCTTCAAACTGACGGGTGAGGGGATTTTCCAATTGCTGGAATTTTTGAAAGATCAAATGTTGTTGTTGTTCAGGAATGCCAATACCCGTATCCCAGACAGTAAAAGCAATCCAGCCTTCCCAACGACTTACTCGTAACCCAATTTCCCCAGATACTTCCGTGAATTTAAACGCATTAGAAAGTAGATGTGCCAGCATTTGACGCAAGCGTAATTCATCCGCAACCATCTCTTCTAAGCCCGGTTCAATGGTCAGACTAAATTGACGGTGAGAGGAACTTTGATGTTCTGCTTTAGATAATTGTTGAGTTTTGTGAGTTTGCTGATGAATGTTTTTGACATCTGACAAAGCTCGTTCACATACCACCCGAATTTGTACGGGGGTGAAAGTGAGTTGCATTTGTCCAGTTTCCATGCGAGTCAAATCCAAAATATCATTAACTACACTCATCAAATGTCTGCCACTTTGGTGAATTAACCCAGCATAACGAGCTTGGCGTTCATTTAATTGTCCCAACTGTTGGTCTATAAGTAGGCGAGATAGTCCTAAAACTGCCGTTAGTGGTGTTTTTAATTCGTGACTGATACAAGCTAAAAATTCATCTTTTAAGCGATTGAGTTGAATCAAATCAGCGTTTTTTGTTGCCAATTCCTTGCAAAGTTGTTGTTGTTCGGTGACATCGGTTGCTAATATTAGCCATAGGTCTTCGGTAATTGTCGGCACTTGTGACTCAGAAACCGAAATTTTCAACTCCCTGCTGTGCAAAGGAATTTTGACAAATTGCCAAACCCGTTCTTGACCATTTTTGATTTCGACCACACAAGTACAAATGCCCTGCGTATCTAAAACACAGCGGTCAGAACCAGTATTTAGACTCAGGGGTGACTCTTCCAGACATGGTAAACCTAATGATGAGTCAGGTGAAAAAACCGTTGGGGAGATAGTAGTTCTCGTCCTGGTGAAAGGATCTGGTTTTTGATTTAAGAAACCATTAGCATAAATATAAGCAGACTTATGATTATGCGTCGGGGCAAGTATGGTCTCTACCTGTTTTCTAACTCCTTCGATATCTTTTAATGCTCCCAATTGTTGCCACCAAGCGGGATTTTGAGTGATAACTTGGCCATGACTATTTTGTAACATAATTGGCCAAGGCAGTTGCTCCAACAAATGGATTATAGATGTGTGTATTTTCGGCGGTTCTTTTTCCTGATTGATAATGGAGTTAATAGGATTTTTGTTTTGAGTTAAGAGTTGCAATAAGCGTAAAGTATCCACCATTCCCAGGAGTTTACCATCAGAGTCAACCAAAGCCCAATCTAAATTTCTTTGTTGTTTAGTTTCTTGGTATTTTAAAAATAGGCCGAAATGTTCTAAACTCTGTGCTGCTGATATGGTTTGTATTGGTTCTAGCAGTGATTTAGCCACCTGATTGAGTGGCCGCTGTAAATTCAAAAAGTAGTCATCAGTATTTGCTGCTAATAATTGTGGCAGTAACCGAGCAGAGTACAACAAACCAATTGGGACTTGTTGCGAATTGACTACCATCAAGCGATCGCACTGTTCTTGAGTAAAAACATCCAGCACCGTGGCTAGAGTATTTGTTTCTAAGCAGATTGGTACAGTTGCTAGAAGTTCATAAAGCGGGTACTGTAGCATTGATATAATTCCTCAGTGGTCATTCTTCTTGTGATCAACTCCAGCTTCACCATCAGCCTTAGTTGAGATGGTCTTCAAGCCTGAAGCAATATCCGGCAAGAATATTGAGAATAGCTACGCTATTGTGGGCTTCTGGTTACATATTGACAATGGCCTGTGAAAGATTTTCCTGAAATAGTTTTGGTAGTTTTGATATTTCCTACAGTGTTACAAACGGTTTTTATTTTCATACCAGTTACACATAGATAAATATATAACTAGTAAGTTCCTGACTAGATAAAGATCCCGTCTGTGGCTTTGGCCATAAATTTTAGCCAGTCCATGGACTCAAAATACATAATTATTTTGCCCTCACGGTGTGAGATGTGAATTTTCATCGTCAATAAGTAACTATCTTAACCAGATTATTACTTATATTGAAAATCATTACTTTTGAGAGTGACAACTACAACAATAATTATGACTCCAAAGATTCGCTTTAGAACCTTGAGGAATTATAATGATTTAAAATGCGACAATTCTTTAAGTTTATTTAAGTATCTTATCAAGGAGTAAAGTAATGTAACCTAAGTCCAATCTTAATATGTTAATGCACTCATTAATGATTCCCAACTACGTCCATGGATATAAGTTATTCCATTTAAGCTAAATAAATATGCTTATTCAGTGACTTATACATACCAATGCTACCTAATACCCATGATTTATCAACCGTAAATGTTAGTACCTATATTGCTTTTACAAAAAAATATAAAACAAATTTGGAGTAGACCATTTGCAAAAGGTTTACTTATTCACAGATGGAATTTTATGAATAAATTCCTGAGCAAATACTACCGATTAATTAGCGAATGGTATGAGTTGCCAATTACTGCTATAGCTGATCAGATATACTATTTACCTAATCAGACATTAGACAAAAAAAATAATTATTTCCTGGCCTTTGCCCAACAGAGAAAGACACAAAATTTTCAGGATATGACCAGTAGTGAAAAACAGGAAATTTTAGAAGAATTAAAATCAGATTATCGGCAAATTATTGTAAATTATTTTCTAGCTGACAAAGCAATAAAAGAAAAAATTGATAAATTTATCAACGCCCTATTTTATGCTAATATTCCTGTGCCACAAATTATAGAAATACACATGGAAATCATTGATGAATTTGCCAAACAATTAAGACTAGAAGGGAGAAGCCATGAAACATTACTAGATTACCGTTTAACCTTAATAGATATTTTGGCACATCTTTGTGAGATCTATCGTTCTACCGTTGCTAAAATCAATTGAACGAGTCCAGAATTAGTATCGCCATTCATCGTGAGTAAATATGAGAAGTATAGATAAAACCTTTGCTTTTGTATTGATCACATTATTTTCACATTTATTGCTTATTTGTAGGAGTTTATATTGTATGAACCAAGCCAAAAAAACCTATGTTCTCAAGCTTTACGTAGCAGGGAACACCCCCAATTCAGTGCGAGCGTTAAAAACCCTCAAAGATATCTTAGAGCAAGAATTTAAAGGTGTTTATGCCTTAAAAGTAATTGATGTCTTAAAAAACCCCCAATTAGCCGAAGAAGATAAAATCCTTGCTACTCCCACATTATCAAAAATTCTGCCACCTCCGGTTCGGAAAATAATTGGTGATCTCACAGACAGAGAAAGAGTATTGATTGGATTAGATTTGCTGTATGAAGAATTGAACGAAGAATATGAAAAAGAGTAGGATAACATACAGTACATTGGGAGGAGAAGAAGTACAAAATTTTCATAAAAATTAATTTAATTATTAAGGGGGTGTTACCAAAAGACACCTAACTCAGTAAATTATGCTGTATTTATGAAAAATGATCAAAAACCTTCTTGATTTTAAAAAACCAGGTTGAATATCCATATTAGATAAACCATGACAAAAAAAGAGCAGTTTGACCAAAAAAAAATACCCGTTGGTGGTGTAGAAAAAATTCGGACAATGATCGAAGGCTTTGACGATATTAGTCATGGGGGTTTACCCGTTGGTAGAACCACCTTAGTTAGTGGCACTTCCGGCACAGGAAAAACTTTGTTATCACTGCAATTCCTTTATAATGGCATCACTTACTTTGACGAACCAGGAGTATTTGTCACCTTTGAAGAATCACCCAGTGACATTATTAAAAATTCCCATATTTTTAATTGGAATTTGCAAAATTTAATTGATCAAGGTAAATTATTTATTCTCGACGCTTCTCCAGATCCTGAAGGTCAAGATATAGTCGGTAATTTTGATTTATCTGCCCTCATTGAAAGGTTGCAATATGCAATTCGTAAATATAAAGCTAAAAGAGTTTCCATTGATTCAATGACAGCCATATTTCAACAATATGAAGCTGTAGGAGTAGTGCGACGGGAAATTTTTCGTTTAGTAGCGCGTCTGAAACAATTAAACGTCACCACAATCATTACTACTGAAAGAGGTGAAGAATATGGGCCAGTAGCATCTTTTGGTGTGGAAGAATTTGTTTCCGATAATGTAGTAATTGTTCGCAACGTTTTAGAAGGAGAACGCCGTCGTCGAACTATTGAAATTCTCAAATTACGGGGAACAACCCACATGAAAGGTGAATATCCCTTCACAATTACCAACGAAGGAGTTAATATATTCCCCTTGGGAGCAATGAGATTAACACAAAGATCCTCTAACGTGCGAGTATCTTCTGGGGTAAAAATTCTTGATCAGATGTGTGGTGGTGGTTTCTTTAAAGACTCGATTATTTTAGCAACAGGAGCTACAGGAACTGGTAAAACCTTATTAGTGAGCAAATTTATCCAAGATGGCTGTATTAATGGTGAAAGAGCGATATTATTTGCCTATGAAGAATCTCGCGCTCAACTTTCACGTAATGCTTATTCATGGGGAATTGATTTTGAAGAATTAGAACATCAAGGATTATTAAAAATAATTTGTACTTATCCTGAATCAACTGGTTTAGAAGATCATTTACAAATTATTAAATCAGAAATATCTCATTTCAAACCTGCTCGTATTGCCATTGATTCACTTTCAGCCATGGCTAGAGGTGTTAGCAATAACGCTTTTCGTCAATTTGTCATTGGTGTTACAGGTTATGCTAAACAAGAAGAAATCACTGGTTTTTTTACCAATACTACAGACCAGTTTCTTGGTTCTCATTCCATTACCGACTCCCATATTTCCACAATTACAGACACAATTTTGATGTTACAGTATGTAGAGATTCGGGGAGAAATGTCGCGGGCAATTAACGTCTTTAAAATGCGAGGCTCTTGGCATGATAAGGGCATTCGTGAATATAATATCACAGCCGACGGACCAGATATTAAAGATTCACTGCGTAACTATGAGCGAATTATTAGCGGTGCGCCTACTCGCGTTATTATAGATGAAAAAGCAGAACTTTCTCGCATTGTCAAAGGTTTTGAAGATAAACAGAGTTCTGATGCTTAAAATAAGAAGAATGCGATATTCCTTCACAAATCTATGGATCATGCTATATTTTGTGGTGAAGACAAGTATTCTGCCGCTAAATTGATATTTTTTTCTGTGAGGGGACGCGGTGAAAAGACAGCAATTATTCCATAGTTTCTTACCCGGTTTTACGGTAGCAGTATTAACAACTCAGCCCGCTTGGGCTAATGTTGTGAACATGAGTAAAGTACAGCCAGGGTCTTATCCTAATGTTTTGATTTCTACCAATAGTAGAAATTTATTCACAAACAATAGCTTATTTCCTGCCAGTCAATTTACAAGTAACCCAGGATTATTACCTAGCAGTTATTTCCGTCAAGGTAGTATAAAGCCTGCTGTTAACTACAGTCTATCAATAATTACCGCTGACAATAATCTTGATATTGAGGGAGTAAAAATACTTAAAAAAGATGATGGTAGATTTGTCAATTTTTCTGATCTATCCAATCATAATTTCCTGGCTGTTAATAATCCAAAATCAGGTAATTCTGAGCAGCAATTTACCAGCAGTGATACCAGGGTATCAGAATTACTAAAATCTAGTAAATGCCCACAGCAGAAGAGTCAAGCAGCTTTGCTACTTGCTTCTAACACCTGTTTACCTAAAAAAACTTCTGATTGGATAGGGCAAACAACTATCCCTACTACATCTGAACCTAGCAAACCCTTTTCTGTTAGTAATGTAAAATCCCCAATTAGTCAGTCCGTAGATTTTACTAATACTGCTAATGACTTAAATCCTAACCCGAATCCGCTGTTATTTCCAGTACAACCGGAGGAAGTAAAAATACAGTTAAATCGGCCAATTAGTTTATCAGAGGCTTTGGAATTGGCTAAACGGAATAACAATGATTTACAAGTGTCTATATTAAAATTAGAACAGAGTAAATCGGTTCTGCGGGAAGCTCAAGCGGCTTTACTACCCAGTGTGGACTTGAGTG
>OMJF01000035.1 GCA_900299285.1 Anabaena sp. 54
AATCCTACTAGTATGGCGATGATTAACGAACGTTGCATAAAGCCATATTGCAACGGTTCAATTAGTGTTTGCAACATAGATGAAAATGAACCACGAAGGTAGCATAATCTACCAGTTTCAAGTTTCCTGTTATTCCACTTTGGCGAAAATCATTGATTTTGTTGGGTTTCACTGTGTTCAACCCAACCTACTGATCAGCAATGTGAATTATACTGTTAGTGTTGATGAACTAAAATCCCATCTTCCCCAATTGCGTCAACTGAATGAATGGTATCGACAAAATGTTGATTTAATGGCAATTACTACAAAAGTTTATTATGAAACAAAACCGACTAAAATAGTTTTAACAGTAATATTCCTATTCCAATAGATTCTACACAAGCCTTTAAATTACGCAGTTTAGGTTTAATTGAATTTAAAGGAAATGAGGTACAATGTCTTTGTAATTTATATCGGCTTTATTTTTCCAGTCGTCTTTAAACGACTTTTGCGATGAGACTCTGAATTGATTCAAAGTCGGTTATTGGGACTGGTGTAAGATATAATCACCACTCATTACTTTTCCCAAAATCGAAAATTGAAAGTTGCAGACTCCCGACGGAAACGGCGAATAGGTTTTTTCTTGCGTCTTTTAGCGGCTCTATCACTAGGCTGTTCCGTATCTTCTTCTAAGACATCTTCTGGTAACTGAGTTTGTAAAGCCTCCTGACTGCGCCACCAAGCAATTATCCAGCCACCACCAACACCAGCAATACCGCCGAACAAAATACTCATGGGTGCTGAATAACCTAAGAAAAGACAACCCACCATAAAAACTAACCAATATTTTAAACCAGCATCAATACCATCATTAGAGGCTACAGTAGTAGCCTGGGGGTTATTCTCATTTGCAAAAGTAATCCACCCCAAGGTGACACCACCCAGGATACCTATAAATAGACACAAAGGTACTGAAGCACCGGCAATTCTGGAGACAATGAATAAAAATAACCCAAATAGTAATTGAGAAAGAAAGTTAGGTGAAGAAGAGAAAATATCGCCGAGAAAATTATTTTTTGGGGCCATAAAATTAAGAGTCAGCGGTCAGGAGAAAGAATAATTATATCTCGTTATCTCATTATCTCGTTCCCAGTTGGAGATTGAGAATACCATAACAAAGCATAGGAACGACAAATAGGAGCGAGAGAAAAAATAAAAGATATCAAACCCACGTAGGTGGGTTTTGTTTGTGTAGACGCGGTTTCTAACCGCCCTTTTAATCTAGAGAAAAATTAAATCAATCCTGATAATTGCGCTTCTAATGGTAGAGTTGTATCTACAACCGTTATATAAGACTGTTCTTGATCTGTAAATGGTTGAGATTGGTTAATTTGGGATGTTAATAAATCAGCAGTAGCATCAGCAATATCACCAGTGCGGTTCAGCAGTCGTTGTGTTAAAACTTCTACTGGTGCGGTGCAATTGATGATATATAAAGGTAATTGATGCTCTGTAGCTTGAAAAATAGCTTCTGCTCGCAAATCCTGACGATCATATTTAGCATCTAAAATCACACACCAACCTTGATTAGCTAGTATAATTCCCAGTGCTAACAATCGGCTATAGGTTTTTTGTGTCATTTCTGGTGTATAAATTTCATCCCCACCTCTTGCTAACAAAGGAATTCCCGCCAAATGCTTACGCACAGCATCAGAACGGAGATGAACCGCATTGAGTTTTCGGGCTAAATACTTAGCTGTGGTACTTTTTCCAGCACCAGATAACCCGGACATCAAAATTAGTTTTCCCTGTTGCGGTTTAGTATATTCCCACGCTTGATGATAATATGCAGATGCGGTTTTTGCTGCTTCTTCCTTCACTGCATCAGGTACACTAGGATCATCTAACAAAAATGAATTTACCTTAGCCCGCACATAAGCTTGACGGCTTAAATATAAAGGTAACACCTGTAAACCTTCCCAATCACCAGTTTGCTCCACATAAGCATTTAAAAAGGCATTTCCTAAATCCTTACGTCCTCTGGCCTCAATATCCATGACGGTAAAAGCTACATCATACATAACATCAACGAAGCGAAAAGGCTCGTTAAATTCTATACAGTCAAACAAGAGGATTTTATCATGCCAGAGAGCAATATTTCGCAGATGTAAATCCCCGTGACCTTCGCAAATATAATTATTGTCAATTCGGCTTTTAAATAATTCTGGATTTTGGACAAAGAAATTATCCGTATATTGTTTTGTTTCCTCAAACTGGGCTTGTGTCTGAGGTCCACCAATATATTTTTCAGCTTGCTGATAATTTTCATCAATAGCCAAACGCACTTGTGAGACTTCCCCAAAACTGCGAATGTAGTCATTAGTGTGTGCTTGAGCATGGTATTGAGCCACAACCCGTCCTAATTCTTCTAATTGACTTTCCTGTAAATTCCCAGCAGCGAAAAGTTCACTAAATAGGGATTCTTGGGGAAATTGACGCATCTTGATAGCATATTCTACAGTTTCCCCCGTTCCTCCTAGATGGTATTCTTCACCCGCGCAAGTTACAGGTATCACTTCTAAATACAATTCACCAGCGCCGCGTTGATTTAAACGCAATTCCTCCTCACAAAAATGTTTTCTTTTTTCTAAGGTGGAAAAGTCTAAAAAACCGAAATTAGCCGGTTTTTTCAGTTTATAAGCATAATCTCCGGTTAAGAGAACATAAGAAATATGGGTTTGAATTAGTTGAATTGGTTCGGTTACACCATGGGGATAAAATCCAGGTTGTAACATTTGTGCAATTAAAGCGGGAAGATTTGTTTCTGTCATTGGTTCGTTGTCAGTAGTCAAAGGTCTTTTCCACAAAAAAACCAGGTTTAACCCTGGTCTTCTTGGTTATTATTACCTAAATTCTAGCCTTTAGTGCCAGCGAAAAAACTTAAATGGTAAGGTGTACCTTTAGCTGGGTGAATTTGAACTTCACGAATTACAGTTGTACCAGTCCATTCTAATTCAGGAATGCTTAATTCCACTTCTGTTTGATTAGGAGCAGCTTGCTTGAGTAAACGTTCTACAACTTTAGCGTCAAGAACTAAAGAAATTGATTCAGTCACGTTTTTACCGTACAAATTAGCGGGAATTAAGCCAGAACGGCGCAAAGCCTTGGGTTTGCTACCTTCTGGACGGATTTTAGATTCGAGTGTGATAGCCATACTATTTTTAGTTGTTAGTTGCTAGATGTTAGATTTTAGTTGTCCGTTGTCCTTTGTCCTTTGTCCTTTGTCCGTTGTCCTTTGTCCGTTGTCCTTTGTCCTTTGTCCGTTGTCCTTTGTTATTACCACTGACTCTTAACGACTGACCACTGACCACTGACCACTGACCACTGACCACTGACCACTGACTAAACCGGAGTACCATTTGAATGCAACAGAGCGCGTTTTGGACCGTGAATAGGGTCTTCTACAATGATAGTCTGATCACGACTTGCTCCCAAAGAAACGATCGCAATAGGGACATCCATCAATTCTGCTAAGAATTTAAGATAGTCTAGTGCTTGCGGTGGTAACTCTTCGAGAGTACGACAGTGACTTGTTGACATTTGCCATCCTGGCAAGGTTTTATAAATAGGACGACAATGGGCGAACATACGAGCGCTAGTGGGGAAGTGTTCGCAACGTTCACCATCAATTTCATAAGCTACACAAACATTAATTTCCTCTAATTCATCGAGAACATCAAGCTTAGTGATAGCAATACAATCCATGCCGTTAATGCGAACTGCATAGCGTCCAATTACAGCATCAAACCAACCACAACGACGTTTGCGCCCCGTAGTTGTGCCAAATTCCGCCCCGCGATCGCCTAATAAGTCACCAATTTCGCCATGTAGTTCCGTGGGGAATGGACCTTTTCCTACCCTTGTCGTGTAGGCTTTGGATACACCAATCACCCGATCTATCATTGTCGGTCCTAAGCCACTACCAACGCAAGCCCCCCCAGCCACTGGATTAGAGGATGTAACATAGGGATAAGTACCGTGGTCCAAGTCAAGTAAAGTCCCCTGTGCGCCCTCAAACAAAATATTTCGTCGTCTTAAAACCGCATCATAAATTTTTAACGAAGTATCAACGACAAAAGGACGCAAACGTTCAGCATAACCTAAATACTCCTCAATTACCACTTGCGGGTCAAGGGGTGGTAGATTATACAGCTTTTCTAAAATGGTATTTTTATAGTTGATCGTCCACTCTAATTGCTCACGCAGTCCATCAGCATCCATCAAGTCTAGCATTCTCAGACCTGTCCGTTCCGATTTATCAGCGTAGGTCGGTCCAATACCTCTACCAGTTGTCCCGATTTTATGATTTCCCCGTACTTCCTCAGCAGCCTTATCAATCATCCGATGATAAGGCATGGTGACATGAGCCGTTTGTGAAATCAACAGATTATCCGTGGAAATATTTAATTGTTCTAGTTGATCTAGTTCTTTGATCAAAACCTGTGGGTCTATGACTGTTCCACAGCCAATAACACATTCAGTTTTTGGATATAAAATACCAGAGGGGATTAAGTGCAGCTTAAAGGTCTGACCTTGGACTACGATTGTATGCCCAGCGTTAACTCCTCCTTGGTAACGTACCACCACATCTGCGGAGCGGCTGAGTAAGTCAGTTATTTTACCTTTTCCTTCATCGCCCCACTGGGCACCTATGACAATGACGTTAGCCAAGAGATTATATTAAAGGGTAAAGTTTCCACAAATTACAATTGTTAACAGATTTTTGATCTTTTGTCAAGGATTTGAATAACTTTTGTTTTGGTGGTTAAATACGTGATTTAAGTCTCTCCCGGCAGCGGTTATACAAATTTATTGAATAGGTTGGGTTAAAATAATACAGGACATTTTATTTTAAATAAACTCACTAACCGAGGAAGAAAAGCTAATGCAAATCATCCGTCTACCGGTACTTTCAGACAATTATATATTTTTACTGCATGATCCACAACAGAATATCGCCGCTGTTGTTGACCCGGCCGAAGCACAACCAGTATTAGACGAATTAATAAAATTAAAAGCTGATTTAGTGGCGATTTTTAATACTCATCATCACGGTGATCATGTGGGTGGAAATACACAATTGATGAAAAAATTTCCCCAAGTGACAGTTTATGGGGGTGCGGAAGATAGAGAACGCATTCCGGGACAGCAGGTATTTTTGCAGGAAGGCGATCGCGTCCAATTTGGCAATCGTACTGCTAATGTGTTCTTTGTTCCTGGCCATACCCGCGCTCATATTGCTTACTATTTTCCCCCAGAAAGCCCAGGAGAGCCGGGAGAATTGTTTTGTGGTGATACATTGTTTGCTGGTGGTTGTGGTCGTTTATTTGAAGGTACACCAGGGCAAATGGTAGCATCTTTAAGTAAACTAAGGGATTTACCTGATCATACTCGCCTTTGGTGCGCCCATGAATACACTTTAAATAATTTGCGGTTTGCTGTGACTGTAGAGCCAGAAAATGCGGATTTGCAAAAACGCTACCAAGATGTGAAAATGCAACGGCAGACTAATGAAGCTACTGTACCATCACTCTTAGGAATAGAAAAACTCACAAATCCTTTTTTACGTTGGGATAAACCGTCTTTACAAGCAACAGCGAAAAGTAACGAAGGAGTTCAAACTTTTTCCCGAATTAGAGGCATGAAAGATAATTTTTAGTCAGTTAAGCTGTATTGTATTTAAGTATAATCATAATAGCGGGCAAGATGCCCGCACCACAAAATTTAGCCATATTAAGATTGTATAATGCGAGTGCAAGTTTATATCGTTTCCCAGTCTAATGAAGTACACACCAATTTATCCCCTGTTCCCTATTCCCTGTTCCCTATTCCCTGTTCCCTATTCCCTGTTCCCTATTCCCTGTTCCCTATTCCCTATTCCCTGTTCCCTGTTCCCTGTTCCCTGTTCCCTGTTCCCTTTTAATTTTTAATATTTTTAACATTTATGGGATTTAGTATTGCGATCGCTCCCCAAATTTTGCTACAATATCAAGGCTGTGGGTATGTTCAAAAGTCGCTGAAGATCAAGCTACAATCTTGTCAGCCACACTGATGACATCCAAATACCTAAGACTTTACAAAGAAAAGCGAAAAAAAATGGCGAAACGTGTGCAATTGGTTTTAACCAAAGATGTCAGTAAACTAGGGAAAATCGGCGACTTAGTAGAAGTAGCTCCCGGTTATGCTCGTAACTATCTGATTCCCCAGAGTTTAGCAGATCGGGCGACACCGGGCATTCTCAAACAAGTAGAACGCAAACGGGAAAAAGAACGCCAAAGACAATTAGAACTCAAACAACAAGCAACCGCACAAAAAGCAACTTTAGAAAAAGTTAGTAGCTTAAAAATTGCCAAGCAAGTTGGTGAAAATGAGGCTATTTTCGGTACTGTTACAACCCAAGATGTAGCAGATGCTATTTTAAAAGCAGCTAATCTAGAAATAGATCGTCGTGGTATTACCATTCCTGATATTAGCCAATTGGGTACTTATAAAGCGGAAATTAAACTTCATTCTGAAGTGACAGCAGAAATTAACATTGAAGTCGTCTCTAACTAACAGATTTCAATTTTAGATTTTAGATTTTAGATTTTAGATTTTAGATAGACTCCAGTAATTAGTCCCAGGGCTTGTCAATTTTGGATTTTAGATTTATACCCGCATAAATTTGGTGGACTCAGATTCAGACTAAGCATGAATTTTCAATCTTTCTTTAATCCAAAATTTAAAATCTAAAATTTGCTGACTTACAGCTTTGGGTATAGTTAAGGTATAAATACAAACTATAAAAATCCAAGAAACCTAATGGCTGAAGAACTGAGTTTTGGTGATAGTAGTAATAGGCTACCACCACAAAATATCGAAGCAGAAGAGGCAATTCTAGGGGGTATTTTACTAGATCCTGAAGCAATTGGTCGAGTGAGCGATCGCTTAGTCCCCGAAGCCTTTTATATTAGCGCCCATACAATAATCTATCAGGCTGCTTTGCGTCTTCATACCCAACAAAAACCCACAGATTTGCTTTCTATCACCAGTTGGTTAACAGACAACGATCAACTCACAAGAATTGGCGGGAGAAATAAATTAGCCACATTAGTAGACCGCACAGTTTCTGCGGTAAATATTGATGCTTTAGCAGGGTTAGTCATGGAAAAATACCTGCGACGACAATTAATTAAAGCAGGTAATGAAATTGTACATCTGGGTTATGAAACAGAAACAGAATTACCAATTGTTCTGGATCAAGCCGAACAAAAAGTTTTTAATGTCAGCCAAGAAAAACCCCAATCAGGATTAGTTCATATTGGTGATACATTAATTAATACCTTCCAAGATATTGAAACTCGTCATCAAGGTATTGCTTTACCAGGAATACCCTGTGGTTTTTATGATTTAGATGCTATGACTAGCGGTTTTCAGCGTTCCGATTTAATTATCGTAGCTGGGAGGCCGTCAATGGGGAAATGTCTCAGTTATGATTCAGAAATCGTTTTAGCAGATGGACAAATTGCCACAATTGAAGAATTATATCAGCAACGGCAAGGTTCACTATTAACATTAAATGATGATTGGAAATTTACCTTTACCCAACCATCTGCATTTGTAGATGATGGAATTAAACCAGTTTTTCGCATTACAACTCGCTTAGGACGGGCAATTGAAACCACAATTACTCACCCATTTTTAACTATTAAAGGTTGGCAAAGATTAGAAAACTTACAAGTAGGAAATAAGATTGCCATCCCTCGCAAAATAGATGTGTTTGGAACAGAAACTATCCGCGAGTGTGAAGTCAAATTATTAGGTTATTTAATTGGTGATGGTGGTTTAACTAATAGCACTCCTAGATTTACAAACAGCAACCCATTATTGCAAACAGATTTTTCTGAAGCAGTAACTGAATTTGGTGGTTTATCAGTGACAATTTGGTTAGAAAAATTAGATTTATGGGATAAAGATGCTCATAATAAAACTATCCCAAACATTGTCTTTAAATTAGAAAAATCACAATTATCATTGTTTCTAAATCGTCTTTTTGCCACTGATGGTTGGATTACTGTACTTAATAGTGGTCAATCACAATTAGGTTATTGTACAGTCAGCGAAAAACTAGCAAGACAAATTCAACATCTGTTGTTAAGATTTGGTATTATTGCTGCTTTGAAAAAGCGGTCTGTGAAATATAATAATACCCGTAGACCAGCATGGCAATTAGATATTACTGATGCCATATCTATCAAAAACTTCATTGCAGAAATTGGCATTTTTGGCAAAGAAGCAGCATTAGCAAAAGTTACAGCAGCAATATCTCAAAAAAGATATCAAACCAATCGTGACTTAATACCTATAGAAATTGGGGAACAGATAGCAGCAGCTAAAGATAGCGAAACTTGGAGTAGTTTAGCAAAACGACCTGGGATTAAAAGCTATACCAATATTCATGTCGGTAAACGGGCATTAACAAGAGAAAGATTATGGATTTTAGCCAATGCATTAGACAAATTACCACTTCAGCAATTAGCAAATAGTGATGTATATTGGGATGAAATCATTTCCATTGAATCAGTTGGTAACAAACAAGTTTATGATTTAACAATTCCCGAAACACATAATTTTGTCGCTAATGATATTTGTGTTCACAATACCGCATTTTGTCTTAACCTTGCTCATAATATTGCTGCTGGTTATAAACTACCGGTGGCTGTTTTTAGTTTAGAAATGTCCAAGGAACAACTAGTACAAAGACTATTAGCTAGTGAAGCGGGAATTGAAAGCAGTTATTTAAGAAGTGGTCGCATTAGTCAAACTCAATGGGAACCGTTAAGCCGTGCTATTGATAAGCTTTCAGAAACGCCAATGTTTATTGATGATACGGCAAATATTACAGTTACACAAATACGAAGTCAAGCCCGAAGACTGCAAGCAGAACAAAATGGAAATTTAGGATTAATAGTCATTGATTACTTGCAATTAATGGAAGGAGCAGGTGATAATCGTGTGCAAGAATTATCAAGAATTACCCGTTCTTTAAAAGGTTTAGCGAGGGAATTATCTGTACCAGTTCTTGCTTTATCACAGTTAAGTCGGGGGGTGGAAGCAAGAACTAATAAACGGCCAATGTTATCTGATTTAAGAGAATCGGGATCAATCGAACAAGATGCGGATATAGTAATGATGTTATACCGTGATGAATATTATTCACCAGATACTCCAGATAGAGGAATTGCAGAAGTGATCATAGCTAAACATCGAAATGGACCAACAGGAACAATCAAACTATTATTTGATCCTCAATTTACAAAGTTTAAAAATCTAGCCAGACAAAATACTTGGTAATATGTTAAAAAAATACTTTATTAGTTTGATATTTCTAGTTTTTAGTATCCAAATTGGTACTTTTCAGAAAGTAGCTGAAGCACAAACGGTAGTTCCAAAAGTTACTACTAGCAAATCCCTTTGTCCTGATCAATTATCATCAACAATTAATACTATTATTAACCAGCCTCAATTTAGTCGAGGACGTTGGGGAATTTTAATTAAAACATTATCATCAAATAAGATTCTTTATAGTCAAGATAGCCAGAAATATTTTATTCCTGCTTCTAATATTAAGCTATTTACCACTGCTGTAGCATTACAGAAATTAGGTTCAGATTTTCGGATTCGTACCTCTATTTATGATGATGGTAATGGTATTTTGCGTGTCGTGGGTAGGGGAGATCCAAGTTTTAAAAACCCTCAATTAGTATTATTAGCAAAACAACTTTATCAACGGGGAATTAGAGAAATTAATCAGTTAATTGCTGATGATAGTTATCTTCAAGGTGAAGTAGTTCATTCCAGTTGGGAATGGGAAGATATACAAGCTGATTATGGCGCACCAGTTAATAGTTTAATATTAAATGAGAACGCTTCTGGATTAAGTTTTTCACCCCAAAATATCGGACAACCATTACAAATAAAATGGACTGAACCTACAGAAGCATATCAGTGGAAAATTGAGAATAACACCATTACTACCCAAGCAAATAAACCCGGTTTTGTAGAAATTAACCGCGATTTAAAAGGACAGATTTTGAGGATAAAAGGACAATTAGCGGTAAATTCCCAACCAGAAATTACTGCTATAGCTGTATTTGATCCAATTAGCAATTTTTTAAAACAATTTCGTCATAATTTAATCACAGCAGGAATTAACGTTAAAGAAACTGTAATTAATAATTTGAACTTGAATAAAAATGGCCAAGAAATAGCCGCAGTAGAATCTCCACCCTTGTCTGAATTATTAATAGAGACAAATGTAAATAGCAATAATTTATATGCTGAAGCTTTACTCAGAAGTTTAGCTATCAAAAAACCAAGAGAAGTAAATCAAAATACGGCTGATATCGGATTACAAATTATTAAAGAAACTCTAACTCAATTAGGAGTTGAACCAGAAAGTTATGTAATTGTAGATGGTTCTGGTTTATCGCGCAAGAATTTAACGACTCCAGCGGCTTTAGTACAACTTTTAGAAGCAATTGATGAATCACCTCAAAGAGAAATTTTTCGGGCTTCCTTGCCTATTGCAGGTGTCAAAGGTAGCCTAAAAAATCGGTTGATTAATACTGATGCTATGGGAATTGTGCAAGGAAAAACGGGTTCAATGACAGGAGTTTCTGCTCTTTCTGGATATATAAATTCAGCCAATTATGAGCCTTTAGTTTTTAGTATTATAGTGAATCAATCTGAACAACCTAGTAAAATTGTCAGAACAGCAATAGATGAAATTGTGGTTTTATTAGCCCAATTAAAACGGTGTTAAAATAATTTTAAGCAATACTGCCGCGTTTTCTGGCTTCTTTGTTGGAAATTCCGACATTTTTAATCCCGGCTTTAATCATTTGTCGTTCTAAAAGGGCAAAAAAACGGGTTCTATCACCACCCCTGACTACAGCCTGATTATGGGCTTCCGCAATAGCCACAGGATAACCGCATCCTTTTTTTACCTGTGCCAACATTAGCCCTAGCGCTTGATCAAAGATAGTTTTATTGGCGACAACCCAAGCAGGGACTTCAATCCGGGCGATTTCTGTACCGACATGGACGTAACAAAAATAAATAATTTGGTCGTCATACAATTCTAAAATTCGGGCATTACTGCGCCATAGAGGTCCCCGTTGTCCAGGTTGGAGTTGGCTAGTCATGATGGTTGTATCGCGCAAAGTATCAAATTTTTTACAAGCTACGTATTCTAATTGGCTGGGGCAATAGGTGATACAATCGGGGACAGGATAAGGACAAGCCAAAAACCTTAAAATGTTAGTGGACTCAGTGCTGCGAGAGGCGCTAAGATAACCCAGGAGGGGGATTTGGGCTTGTTGAAGTTTTTGCCAAGCTTCTAAAATGGGTGGTAAAATGCGATCGCGGGCATCCATCGGTAACTGATCTAAAAACCAGTATATTAACGAACCATCAACCATGGCTAAAGTTGGGGCTGATGTTTTCACACTACAGGCCAGTTCAGCTAATACCGTAGCCTCCGAAGCAGTACGCCGATAACCCATCCATTCTTCCGTTCTAATTCCCCATTGACGGGAGATATATAGATCTTCGGGGCGATAAAACACCTCCGGTAAACTATCGAGAACTGGGTGAAGATTTTGACCATAGTGTAAAACTACCCTGCCGATATTAAGTAAGTAACAATACGCAATTTCATGATGATTAGGGGCAATTTGCGAACCATCAGTAGAAATGACAGTATGAATTTTGGGGGGAACAGGAATAGTAATACAGGTTTCTAGGGGTTCAATCGGTGTAGCATTAGCAAAGAGAATCCGATTCTGCCATTTTTCCTGACGTTCAACTAACTCCTGTTGACACTCTACAGCCTGTTTAAAAAATTGTTGTGCTAATTCTAACCGCTGATGACTCGCGGCCACTTCTGAAGTCAAATGTTGACTGAAACCTTGCATTTGTGTTGATATTTTTGTTAAATCAAGCATAGTGTTTGTAGTGGTGTGAATAGATGTAAATACTATATAATTAACAACTATATGCTAATAATTGGAAAAATGGTGTCATGAAAAAATGGAAATTAACAATGACAATTCTTTTATTCGGAATTATCTTATATACTCCAAAAGTGAGTGGTAAGAATTTGGCAAATATTTCCGATTCTAGAATCAAATCATCACTGTTAGTAGAAGCTGATAAAAAAGAGGCTATCATCTATTTCCATAGGGGAATTAACCGCCATACATCAGGAGATATCAAAGGAGCAATTGAAGAATATAATCAAGCTTTAAAGTTACGTCCTGATTTTGCTGAAGTTTACTATAAACGAGGAATATCTCGCTATAAATTGGGAGATTTAAAAGGAGCAATTTTAGATTATAGTCAAGCAATCAGCCTCAATCCTAATTATGCTGGTGTTTATAATCATCGGGGATTTGCTCGTTATGATTTGGGAGATTTGTCAGGGGCTATTAGAGATTTTAACCAAGCATTAAAGCTGAATCCTAACTTTCCTGAAGCTTACCAAAATCGAGGTATTACTCGCAATGCTTTAGGTGATAAACCGGGAGCAATTAGCGATTTAAATACAGCAGCGAACTTATTTCAAAAACAAAGAAGAATCAGTAATTATCAAGAGGTAATTGATCTTCTTAATAAGCTACCCGAATTTTCTAAAAAGTCGGGTAGCTAGATATTCTAGATGTTGGTGAAATTACAACCAAGTTGCAAAATCGTAAGTAAAATGAGAAAGTGATATTACTTGAATACGGGGATCATTTTTGCCAGTTTCCCGTTCTAATTGAGTATTATAACCCCAATCTGCCAAGAAAAGTTTGACATGATTTAAGTCTGATTGTTGTTGCACTAATTGTAAAGTTTTTAGTCTATCTTCAACAAACCATAAATTAACATTTTGGGTATTTGCTTTCTCAATTAATTCCCGCAAAGTTTCATATTTTGGGCGTTTTACCTCTTTACCAAAAATATTTTCTGATGGTAAATTAACTCCTTCTTGTTGTAACAATTGCTTGACAAATCGCCCTTCTTTAGTAGTGACAATATATAACTGAACTTGAGTCTCAAGAGTTATTTTCAGTCTTTCAATGACACCAGGATAAAATCTATGTAGACTTAACCAACCGTCTAGATCTTTCTCAATCCATTCATCACGCAAATTATCTAATTGTGTAGAAACTGCCTTTGCTTCTAAGTTATTTGCTGCTAAAATTTGGAGAGTGATAGTTGTCCATGATTGCAGGATTTGATCATCAGAAAAACCTGCAATTAAAGCTTTAATTAAAACAGGCATTTCCCAACCAGTTTCAATTACAGGACGTAAGCGATAGAATCTCAAAGCTAAATCATCTGGTAGTGTGTCATCAACCGGCGACCAAATTTGACAGTAGGTACGCCATGCTACCTCAAAATATTCAATTAGTCCATCGCAAATCACTCCATCAAAGTCTAAAGCCAAAATCGTGGGACTATTTGCTGTCATTGTTCTGAGGTGAAAAACTGCTTTTGTTAGTTTACCGCACCTTGATAGCCAGATATGTAGCGATTAACGTCTGAAATAGCAAATAAAAAATAAAAACATAAAATTATTTTAAAGTTTTTTCGGTACTCCTATGGAAATGGAGCAAAATATTGATGTATTAATATTATCAATATTATCTCAAGATGTAAATGGGGGCATCAAAACCATGCAAATCAAACTGATTTCCGAAAATAAACTGACACAGGAGCAGGAAGAACAGGTTTTTAACCTGCCAGTAGCTATCGGCCGAGATATAACTCAACTCCCTGCGGTTATCAATGGTGAAAAGGTATCTTCTGTAGTTTTATTGGACTCTAAACAGCAAATTTCTCGATTTCATGCTCAAATAACCTTAGAAAACAATCAGCTTTATATAGAAGACAAAAGCACCAATGGTACTCAAGTTAACGGTGAAAAGCTACTTAAAAAACGCCAGACCTTAAACAGTGGAGATATACTGGGAATAGGCAATTACACCATTACCGTTATCCTGATTCAAGTCAGGGATGAGAATGCTACCATTGTATTTGAAAGTACGTCCACAATTTTTAACCCCCAATCGGAGATTATTCCCGCATCTAGGGTACGGAAATTACCAGATTCTCAATCATCCATTATTTTTAACCCTTATACGGATGCTTTAGAACAGCAAACTCCCGACGCTGTACCTAGTCAACCTGTCGGTTTTCCCTATCATCTCAACTTTTGGAATGCAGAAAAAGTTTCCCTGGAAGCTATTCGTCGCAGTGGTATTTTAGTCAGAGAAACAGAATATGTGGCCTGCGGGGGAGGAATGGGCAGTTTTGTTTGGGTGGATATGTTGAGAATTGCAGGAGTTAAACCAGAAAATATTAAAGTTTTGAGTGTTCAAGACAAACCTTATAAACGCTATGAAAGCTTACTGAGAAACTGTCAAATTCCCCGACATAAAAGGATTCGTTCCGGTTCAGATTCCTGTCCTGATAATATTTGGGGGTGGCCAGGATATGCTTTAAGAGATGCTTGGAGATCCCTGTTTTCTGGGCAAGTTGGTGCAGCTTTAGGATTTTTGTGGCAAGTTTTCGCCGAACCTGTTTATGCAGATACCTACACCCCTCGTGGAAAAGATGTATTTGAGTCCATGGACCGGGAGAGCGATCGCATTGGTTGGGGTAAAATGTTAGAATATGGCAGTATTCGCAGTCTACGCCAAACAGAAGACGGGCGTTATTGTATTGCCTATTCCACTTCCGACCAAGAGGATGGAAATCACCAATTTTTATTAGCTAAATATATCCATCTCTGCACCGGTTATCCCGCAATTAAACTACTACCAGACCTAGAAAAATATCGTCAAGAAACAGGAAATTTCCGAACTGTAGTTCAAGGTTATGAACCCCATGATCATATTTACCAACAATTAGAAAAAAAAGGCGGTACTATTATCCTTCGAGGGTCAGGAATTGTCGCCTCACAAATATTAGAAAGACTCTATGAAGCCCGAAAAATGCAAGGTAATATTCAGGTAATTCACCTCAACAGAGAACCCCGCAAAGGTAATGAATTTCAGCCAGCTAAACGCTATGTAGAAAATGACTGGGAATTTCAACCCTTCAACTGGCCAAAAGGAACTTGGGGCGGTGATATGCGGACAATGTTAGAAACTGCTGACCCCTTGAGACGACGGGAATTATTACAATCTTGGGGGGGAACAACCACAGCTAGTCGCAAAAAATGGCGTGACATTATTCGTCAAGGAATAAACCAGAAATGGTATGAAATTCGTTATGGTTTAGTCACCAAACTAGAACCTAATTCTCGTGGCCAAGTTGTTACTCATATAGTCACTAACAAAGGTCAAAATACCCTAACTGCCGATTTTATTATTGACTGTACAGGATTAATTTCTAACCCTTTAGAAAGTCCATTTTTGAAAGACTTAATACTGCATTACGATTTAGAACTAAACCCACAAGGACGTTTTCATGTGGAAAACAACTTTGAAATCAAAAAACTACGAAATAATCGTTCTCGCATATATGCAGCAGGAATTATCACTTTAGGCGGTCCCTACGCCCCCGTAGACACATTTTTAGGACTACAATATGCTGCCCATCGTTCTATGGAGGCTTTGGGGGCTGTAAAAGCCCCAGGAGTCCGCTATATTCAAGGAATTTATTCCCTTTGGCAATGGCTAAAATGGGCATTGAATCAAAAACCTTAATTGTTTCTAAAAACCTTAATTTACACAACTTCTCATATCATCATGACTCCAACTTTATTCGGACGCTGGCAAACGCGAATTTTTTTATTAGCAACAGTAGGAATGTTAGTTTCTCTGCTTTTTTATCAAGGATATTTAGGCATTGCTTCCAACTTAGTTTACTTTTGGGTTGTGTTTTATGTAGGTTTATTTGGCATTGCTTGGGATGTTTTGTATGATTTTCTGCAAAAATATCTCTGGGACCATGACTGGCCTGGAATATTTCAACTTTATGCAGGAATTATAGAAGGAGTATTCCTAGCTTTAATAATTGCCAATATCGGTTTACCTCATATTCCTAAAACCGAATTTCACCTCACCAGATTTATTCAACATTATGGTTTAGTTTGGTTAGCAGTTTACCTATCTGCTTGGGTAGTTATGCGGTTATTATTTCCCCGGTGGCGGTTTCGCGGTGGAGAATGGATTGGTAAATGGCCAAGAATTTCTTAGAAATTAATTCTTACCACTTTTTCATTATTCCATTTAACACTGGAATTTACCCCCCTTAGTCCCCTCCCCTTGATAAAGGGAGGGTTAGGGTGGGGTAAGAACCTGATATTCTCCTAAAACAAATAAACATTTCTATGAATCACCAACACTTTCTCGCTTTCATCACATCCTCAATATTCATAGTAGGATTAGCCTCTGGTTGTAGTGCTGATTCTACCAACGCCACCCTAAATTCCAGCCTTAAACCCGCTGCCAATAGTAATTTTGATCCAAATGCTATTCAAGGGCAAAATACCCCGGTTAATACCCCTTTAAAGCTGGCTGGTAAAGTATTTAATGTCCAAGACTCTTTTGTTTTAAAAGGTTTTGATGCTGTAGCCTATTTTCAACAAGGAAAAGCAACCCCAGGTAATGATAATTTCACCTACAAATGGCAGAATGCAAATTGGCGATTTTCCACAGCCGAAAACCGCGACTTATTTATTAAAAATCCTGAAAAATACGCCCCTCAATATGGAGGATTTTGTGCTTGGGCTGTCAGTAGAGGATATACTGCACCTATTGACCCTAATGCCTGGAAAATAGTGGCTGGTAAACTGTACTTAAATGTGAATTTGGACACTCAAAAACGCTGGGAAAAAGATATTCCTGGCAACATTCAAAAAGCTGATCAAAATTGGCCTGGTATAGCCAAAAAAATTCGTCGTTAATGAGTATAAGTAGGTCGGGTTCAGCGACAGCGTAACCCGACTTTTATAACGTTTATGTTGGGTTTCATGCTTCAACCCAACCTACAACCTACAAGCTTTATCTATTTTTTGTAGGTCGGGTTCAGCGACAGCGTAACCCGACTTTTATAACGTTTATGTTGGGTTTCATGCTTCAACCCAACCTACAAATCTACAAATCTTATACATCTGAATATATCTAATAAGTTATTTAAATCATTCCTCAGCAAAAAAGGACTAGTACCCTATATTAGCCTATATTCTCAATAATCTTGAGAATTTTATCAATAAGCTCACGAAAAAAGTTAATTTCAGGGCTTGAAATTCTCAACTATTTTTTGTACAATTTTTTTAGATAAAATCTGCTTGGGCTTTTTTTGAAAAAAAATTGGTTTTACCGCTCCCTTATATAGAGTAAAATATTAATTTAATTTTCGTAGGTTGGGTTAAACGAAGTAAAACCCAACATTAGCCATACTGATAAATTACTATTGTGCTGAAAATCTAGCTAATAACTCCTCACGAGATGATTGTAGAAGTAAAGGAGTAAATTCTTCTCTACTCATGGCAATCAGGGGGTTAATGATTCTTGTCAATTCGGTATCTACTTCACCAAAACGCACTTGTAGAATACTCTCAATCATAGCCCGTCTTTCTATTTCTACACCAGTTCTAAGTCCTTCCTGTTGTCCTTCTTGTCGTCCTTCTTGTCGTTCTTGTTTTCTCAGTTCTTCTAATTGTTGCTGATACATTTGGGATAATTTCATAATTAACTCCTGATCATCCTGATCAATATCTTGTTCTTGACGCTGACGTGCCGATAACACAGCAATTAGGTTATGTACTAATTCTATGACATCTGCCAGAAACGGACTATTATTTGTCAGTGTTTCTAATTCTTCCACCGCTTGTCTTTGTACTTTTCCCCTCCCTAATATCCGCAAAAACAGGGTTTCGGGTGTACTGGGTAATTGATGAATACTCACAATGACGGTTTTAAATCCTTTACCAAAAAAGTAAATCCCTTTACCCCAGTTTTCTTCATCTAAAGTAGCATTAAAGCTATCTAGAATTTCTACTGATACTGTAAGTGTCAAAATCCACAAATTAGCTAATTTGGATTCATTTATTCCCGTGTCATTGCGTTTGGCTTGACGTTCAACCTGGGCATGAATGTCAAATAATTTACTTATACAACTGCGGATTTCACTTTTGCCGACAGCATTACGAAATGGTTCAAATACCGCATAATTAGCCGCCATTTTCCCTAATACTCCTAATGTTTCTATGGGGGTGGGTGGGGATGAGGGGATAAATAATACGTCAATTTCTCTGACTTCTGCGGTGATGTCTTTACTGGTTTCTACTTGTCCATAGGGTGTTAATAGTTCTGTTAGATATTGTTTAGCAAATTGATCATGTATAAAGCGAGTCATTTATCCTTCTGCCTATATGCCTATTTAATCATTATTTCTGTATCAGGTAATAGTTTATCTATTATTTGTAGGTCGGGTTAAGCGACAGCGTAACCCGACCTTCATAACGTTTATGTTGGGTTATGGCTTCGCCACACTTCGTGAACGTACCTCAACCCAAGCTACAAGCTTTATCTATTTTTTGTAGGTCGGGTTAAGCGACAGCGTAACCCGACGTTTATGTTGGGTTTCATGCTTCAACCCAACCTACAACCTACAAGCTTTATCTATTTTTTGTAGGTCGGGTTCAGCGACAGCGCAACCCGACGTTTATGTTGGGTTTCATGCTTCAACCCAACCTACAAGCTATGAAATCCCCAAAGCCTAATAAATCCGTTGTTTATTTTTAGATAAGAAATACTTATAATCTTGTGTAACGCTTATGGGTTATAGTCTAGAGAAGAGAAAAGAATATAATATATCCAACTTTTAGTATAAAATCCCTTCCTAATCCCCAGCCGCGGGAGGTGTCCTGGTAGTGCGTTTGTACTAAAAGTGTGACTTTCATAACTAAGCCATTCATTATTTCTCCTCCAACCAACACGGGAGCCTAATTTTAAATAAGTATCAAAGTCAGGTTCTCCATCTAACTTACCACCCAACTCCAGCCAAATTTGCTTTTGTACAGAAAAGCCAAATTTCCCATTGCTATATTTTACCCATAATTGATCCATTTTTCGCAATTCCTGTCTGGGAAAATTTTTCACATCTTCAAGTCTTAACCATCCTTCCTGTTCTCGTTTAGTTAACTTTTTCATCAAGTTCCAAGTTTCTAAATCTGCTTCTCGCCATTTTCCTGCTTTTAACAATGTTTCTAAATTTTGAAAGATGACAGGTGTAGGTTCAGTAGGAGTAGGATTATTACGAGGGGTATTAGCTTGGGTATTATCTGGAATATTACTAATTAAATTGGGGAATTTTTCCGTCGGTATTCCCTGAACACCATCTCTTGCTAACCCGTCTTCACTTCTGCCAAATTCAGCCTTACCATAAATACCAATTACTTCTCCTTGATTATTTAATATTGGACCTCCACTCATTCCTGGTCTTGGACTTCCACTGAAAAATAAATCATATCCCAGATTTTCTCCCCTTCCTCTAGATGTAATTTGAGATGTTAAAAAGAAGTAATTTCGCTGTTGACTATTAGAACTAGAAGGAATAGGAAATCCAGAATTATATACTGTTTCTCCCTCTTTAACTGTCTGAGAATTAGCAATTTTAGCAACGGGATAATTTTTAGAACTGGTAAATTTAACTAAGGCTAAATCTAATTTTCCCACAACTTGAGCTTTGTTTTCCATCGGGTATTTTTGCCCGTCATGGGTGATAATCTCATAAATACCATATTGCGCTTTTTTCACCACATGATTAGCTGTTAGCACAGTGTAAGTATTACCGTTTTTAGCAACAATTACCCCTGAACCCTTACCATCTAGTCCACCAATCATCACTGTAATTGGTTTAGCGATATCATTAACCTCTACAGGAGTTAATGCTGATACGGGTTGGTATTGTACTAAAGCTAGGGTTGTTGTCCCTAGAATTACTCCTAATCCCTGGGAAAATTTCATAGTTCTTTGTCTGTTATCATTTTTTGAAAGGTAGGCACAGGGGCGCTACCCCCGTGGTTGTCCAAAATATTTGTAGGGGCAAACCCCCCGTGGTGGCCCAAAATATTTGTAGGGGCAAACCCCCCGTGGTGGCCCCAAATACCGGGGTAGGCACGGGGGCGCTACCCCTACTTGCTTTTAGCAATCAATAATTGGCTTACTGTTTGTAAGGGAATACCCCAACTATATTGACTTATTTGTTTTCGCTTTGCGTCCGTTGGATAAGAACCATCTTCAAAAACATAAGGATCACCCCAAATTGGGTTAGCATGGAGTCCATTAATTCCTATTAATTCCCCTGCGCTATTTAATAGGGGTCCGCCACTCATTCCTTTTTCCACATCATTGGTAAAACCAATTTGGTATCCTCCCTCTAGGGCTTGATCTAGTAACAATTGAATTTTACCGTCTTTAATTACAAACCCCCCGGATTCGCTTTGGCTATTTTTGAGGGGAAAACCTGCGGATATTATCCAATCTCCAATGGCAGGTTGTTGATTTGATTTGGTGGGAATTTTGTATTCTGGGTCAGCTGCAAATTCTAATAAGGCTAAATCATTTCCTCTGAGTTGTTTTTTTGTCGCCACAAGGTCAGCACGGTGAATTTTTCCGTCGGGAGTTTGAATAGAATAGGGAGCCTCACCAGCTTGTAAAACATGATTATTGGTAATTACTCCATAGGTTGAGGTTAAGTGATTTTTATGATCTTCTTTATAAAAGAGTACACCAGAACCTAATGAGCGATTATTAGAACCTATTTCTCTAGGGCTACTGAGAATTTTAACTGTAATTAAACGAGCCTCTTGTTCAAGTTGAATTTGTTCTTGGCCAGTCCACAAATTAACCATTGAAAAAGGGGGTTTTTGAACTGAAGACACTGGAGTTGTCAAAGACAAAAAAGAACCAGCTAGTGCAAAAACAGTGACCATTCCTATATGCCAACTCATGGTTTTCCCCTCATAATTTCCAATTTACCAGATCGGCTCACTGTTACTGTTAATCACTTGATCAATATCAACACTGGCAGTGCCATCAGTATTGATTGCTGGTTTAATGTGTCCTTCTTGGTCGCCACTGAGGTAAACAGCCCCCCCACTTGCAGAAACACGGGTATTTAATAGTTCTTCAAGAACTTGATTAGGGTCACGCTCCTTGGTCATGGTCAGTAAAACATTTTTCTTATTACAAGTTCCCTGATTAGTTTCTAAACCACAGATCACAGATTGACCGTTGACTGTTCCAGTTTTCAGGGTTTTCAGTTGACCTTGATTTTGCAGTTTCTGGAAACGATCTGATACTTCTTGACAACGTTTTTGCGCTGTCCATGTATCATTAATATGACTTGTGTTTGTCCACACAATTAAAGGTACACTACCTCTGCTGGGGTGACGAACTACGGTTACTGGATACTTGTCAATTGAAGTACAAGTAAATTGACGGCTTTGAGCTTGGCTGGGTTGATTACTAACTAAGGTAACACTCAAGGCTAAAGCCAGACCAGTTAAGGGTGCTGATAGGTTATTTTTCATAACTAAAGCCATAAGAAATCAGGTTATTAAGAGGGTTACAAAAAGCTAATGATTTGAGTTAATTCTATGTTAATATAACTAGTGTCTAAATGTCAACTGGCAAGGTATATTACCGGATTATCCTTCATAAAAATGAAGTAAACTACAAACGAAAAGACTTAATCATGGTTTGTTCTACATCTTTGAGAAAGGTATCATAAAGTTTTTCTTCTGCTCGATAGGTGAGAATATAAACTTTTGAATCACTAATAGTCCAAACTTCCATAACTTTAAACCTGAAGTTATAACTTGGATCTTGACCTGTATAAACTATTTGATATCCCTCCCGATTATCTATTTTTTTCGATTGTTGTTCGAGAATTTGAACGTTTTTAACGGATTTTTTAATTTGTTCGATAGCAGCCTGATTATACTCTGATAAAGTCTGAGATTTTTGTATATCTTCAATACGGATAAATAGCCCTACTTCGAGATTCAGACTATAAGTATTAGGGAATATTTTGGCAATAGTTCCCCCGGTTAAAGGACTATATTTTTGTTCTTCAGCCTTCCAGTCTTGAGGATATTTGATCTCAATTCCAAATTGTTTATTCTCAAATAGTTGACCAGGAATAGTGTTAATATTTTGTGAGTCTGGATTTTGATGGCGATAAATAACTATTAAAACCCCAGTAGTTGTCAAAATAATTGTTGTTATCAATAAAATTTTAACAAATCGAGATGGGAAAGGGGAGATAATTATTGTCTTTTGATCATCATCATTATTTTCATCGCTAGTAGACAGTTTCAATTTCCTTGGGTCATCATCACGTTTATTCAGAACTTCCATAACTTCCCCTGCTGACTGGAATCTATCACGAGGATCTTCTTGGAGCATACGCCTTAATATCTTACCTAAATGTTCGCTAATATAGGGATATTTTTGCCAATTCCAAAGATTCTTAATATCGCGGGAATCGTCTGGAAATTCACCTGTTAATAATTGCACACAAGAAGCAGCTAAAGCATATAAATCACTGGAATAATCAACCTTTTCCTTTCTGATTTGTTCTGGAGGAGCATAGAAAACACTTGCAAAAACTATAGATTGTTCTGTGATAGAAATATCACCTTTTATTACTTGTTTAACTGCTCCAAAGTCAATTAAATAGAATTTGTTATCTTCTTCTTGGGAGCGCACAATATTACTAGGTTTAATATCCCGGTGAATAACGTTATTTTTATGGATAAATTTCAAAACAGGTAAAATGTTATTTAAGAGAGTCAAAACTTTTGCTTCTGAAAAAAGTCCTTGTTGTTTTAGTTCTTTACTGAGATCCTCTCCTTCGACATATTGTTGAACCAAATAATTAAACTCTTGTGAAATATGGAGTTGGGGATCAGTTACAGTTGAGGAAAAATAATCATATAAGCAAGGAATGTTACCACTTTTATCCCCTAAATTTTCCAGAACCTTAGCCTCCCTTTCAAAGGCTTTTTTAATCCCTGCAACTATTTCAGGAGAATAATGATTATCAATTCGTAATCGCTTAACAATACAATAGCGTTTTTCTACTACCGGGTTCAAATCCTCAGCGAGAAAAGTATCTCCAAAACCCCCTCGTCCTATAAGTTTTAGAAGTTGGTATCTTCCTTTCTTTCCAGTTAAAATCGGGAGTTGTTCTTGGATCTCATTCATTTTCTTACCCCTGGTTTGCTATACTCTTGATCTAACATCTCAAGAATTATAATAGCGGTAATTGTGAACACTTTTTCAGTTTAGTAAAATAACGGCAATTAGCGATCGCTACTACACAAACATACTCTACCTCAATATATAAACGTAAATATAAACCAGCATTAAATGTAATTTAATTACCAGCACTAATTTGATAATTTTATTTCCTATTCATAATAGATATCAAAATCCCATGTCGAGGACTAAACAATAAAGCCAAGGTAAATAAAGCAGAAACCACTAATACAATAGCCGGACCAGAGGGTAAATTATAAAAGTAGCTAAGATACATTCCGCTAATACTAGAAATTACCCCAATTATCGCCCCTAAAATCATGACTTCATGTAAACGCTTGACTAATAAATAAGCAGTTGCACCAGGAGTAATTAAAAGTGATAATACTAATATTACTCCCACAGCTTTCATACTGGCAACAATTGTCAAAGCAATTAACAGCATTAAACCAAAATTTAAACGATTGACTGGTAAACCAGCAGCTTGCGCTCCTAAAGGATCAAATGTGTAAAATAATAGTTCTTTATATAATAAGAAAACTACTATTAAAACAATAGCTGCAATAATAGCTGTATCTCTAACTTCCTCAACAGTTACCCCTAAAATGTTACCAAAAAGAAAGTGATTCAAATCAATTTTGTTATCCTTTTGAATGACTGTAATTAAAGTCACTCCCAGAGCAAAAAAAGCAGAAAAAACTATGCCCATAGCAGCATCTTCTTTAATGGGAGATCGGGTTTTAATGAAGGCTATGGCCATGGTACTCAAAACCCCCGCAATAAACGCCCCGACAAAGATATTAGCACCAATCATGAAGGCTATAGCCAGTCCTGGTAATACCGAATGACTAATAGCATCTCCCAGCAATGCTAGGCGTTGTACCATTAAATAACTACCGACTATGGCACACAATAATCCTACTAGTATGGCGATGATTAACGAACGTTGCATAAAGCCATATTGCAACGGTTCAATTAGTGTTTGCAACATAGATGAAAATGAA
>OMJF01000036.1 GCA_900299285.1 Anabaena sp. 54
GCGATTACCAAATTTCTGGAAATTTACGAAAAATCCTAGTCTATCTCAGCGATTAATGCAAATTGGTCTGGGTATGACTCTATTTTTCATTTTTTTAGCCTTTTTCGCTCCTGTTTTCCAAAGTTGGGGTTGGTTACAAAACCCCAAGGAATTTCTTTCTCACCCTATTCACCAAGCACCTTCCGCTCAACACTGGTTTGGAACAAGTCGTTTAGGTTATGATGTCTTTTCCCGTAGTGTGTTTGGTGTCCAGGCCGCGCTGCAAGTTGTGACTTTAGCAACATCTTTGAGCATGATCATCGGTGTACCATTGGGGATGGTTAGCGGTTATTTGGGGGGAAAATTAGATAAAGCTCTATTATTCCTTATGGATAGTATTTATACCTTACCAGGTTTATTACTGTCAGTAACATTGGCTTTTGTGGTGGGAAGAGGAATCTTAAATGCAGCGATCGCTATTAGTATAGCCTATATCCCCCAATATTATCGCGTTGTTCGTAACCATACTGTCAGCGTCAAAACTCAAGTATACATCGAAGCTGCACAAGCTATGGGTGCTTCTACTTGGGTTGTTTTATCAAGATATCTGTTTTTAAATGTCATTCAAAGTGTACCTGTTTTATTTACTCTCAATGCGGCAGATGCTATCTTAGTTTTAGGCGGTTTAGGATTTTTAGGGTTAGGATTACCTGAAGAAGTCCCCGAATGGGGATATGATTTAAAACAGGCTCTAGAAGCATTACCTACAGGCATTTGGTGGACTACTCTTTTTCCTGGTTTAGCTATGACTTCTTTAGTGGTTGGATTATCATTACTTGGTGAAGGGTTGAATGAATTTATCAATCCTCGTCTGAAAAGAAAGAATAATTGACAATTAACAATGGATAAGTAAAAATTGGCAATGAATCAAAAACGATTGCTAATGGATCGGCAACAATTGGCAATGAATCAAAAACCATTGACAAATAACAACCTCAAAGATTACTATGAACGATAACATGACGTTAATTGCGGCTGCTACAGGTGGCTTAATGCTTTCTCTAGCTTTATCTGGTATTTTAAAAGGTAGTTCAATTACACATTGGCAACAGGTACATAAAACTTCATACCCATTTGCAAATGTACAAGTTATCAGCAAAAATCAATAAAAGTGGGAACGGGTAATTAACAACTGACCACTAATATCATGACCGGTTGAACACTTATCATATCTGTTGAGGCTGGTAATGGGTAATTGGTAATTGGGAAAAGGCAATACAATGATAAACTATATCGTCAGTGATTGGGCAGACATGATATAACAACTAATAACTAACAACTGACCACTGACCACTGACTACTGACTACTGACTACTGACCACTGACCACTGACCACTGACCACTGACAACAATGACAAAACAAGTAATTGGTATTGATTTAGGAGGAACTGGGATTAAGTTAGGACGTTTTACAGCAAATGGTAATTGTTTGCAATCTTTATCTGTAGATACTCCCCAACCCGCAACGCCTGAAGCTGTATTATCGGCTATAGTAGATGCAATATCGCAAATTGACCCCAATCATGAAACTATCGCTATCGGCTTAGGTACTCCTGGACCTGTTGATGTTGCGGGAAAAGTTGCGAAAGTTGCCATTAATCTGGTAGGATGGAATAATGTACCTTTGGCAGATTGGTTGGAAGCTAAAACTGGTAAACCGACAATTTTGGCTAATGATGCTAATTGTGCTGGTTTAGGAGAAGCTTGGTTAGGCGCTGGCCGCAATTTCCCCAATTTGATTTTACTGACTCTGGGAACTGGAGTTGGTGGGGCAATTATTCTTGATGGTAAATTATTTGTGGGACATCAAGGTGCAGCAGCAGAATTAGGTTTAATTACTTTAAATCCTGAAGGGCCAATGTGCAATAGTGGAAATCAAGGTTCTTTAGAACAATATACTTCCATTGCTGCTATCCGTCGCCGTACAGGACAAGAACCAGCGGAGTTAGGCGCACTCGCCAAAATTGGAGATGCAAAAGCCTTGACTTTTTGGCAAGAATATGGTAAGGATTTAGGAAGAGGTTTAACAAGTTTATTATATGTGCTGACACCCCAGGCAATTATTATTGGTGGTGGTGTCAGCGCGAGTTTCCAGTTTTTCTTACCCGCATTACAAGCAGAAATCGAAAAACGGGTTTTACCAACTTCCCGCGCAGGGTTACAAATTCTGCCAGCAGAATTAGGAAATACAGCGGGAATGGTCGGCGCTGCTAAATTAGCATTGGGAATGCTAACAGTGGAAAATTAAGAGACTTGGAGGGATTTGGGGAGATTTGTGGTAGAATGGGTTTGAGAAATTGCAGCGGTTACAAATCCTTTAAATAAAGGATGAGGTGCGTTAGGGCGAGATTGAAATTCGGGGTGAAATTGACAAGCGATAAAAAATGGGTGTTGGGAATATTCCACTATTTCCACCAGTCTACCATCGGGAGATGTACCACTCACCAAATAACCAGAATCTAATAACTGGTTTCGGTAAACATTGTTAAACTCATAACGGTGACGGTGGCGTTCATAAATAACTTCTTCTTGATAAAGTTGGAAAGCAAGAGTATTGGGAAGTAAGCGACAGGGATAAATTCCCAAGCGCATTGTTCCGCCTAAATCTACTACGTCTTGTTGTTCCGGTAGAAGATTAATAACCGGATCATGGGTATTTGGATCAAATTCAGCACTATTGGCATGAGATAGGCCTTGGACATTTCTAGCCCATTCAATGACAGAACACTGCATTCCTAAGCATAACCCTAAAAAGGGAATTTGGCGATCGCGGGCGTATTTAATGGCCGCAATTTTCCCATCTATACCTCGACTACCAAAACCGCCCGGAACAATGATACCATCTACACCGGATAAATAGTTTTCTGCTGGTTCAGTTTCCAGGGCTTCAGAATTTACCCACCGTAGATGCAAATCCCCGTGAGTAGCAATAGCAGCATGACGTAAGGATTCAACTACGGAAAGGTAGGCATCACTTAACCGGACATACTTACCAACAATGGCGATTTCGACGCTGTATTTGGGAGTATACATTCGTTCTACCATAGTTTCCCATTCTTGTAAATTGGGTTGACGTTGTTCCATTTGTAACAAATCAAGAACCTGTTCTGCTAGTCCTTCCCGTTCTAAAATTACTGGTACTTCATAGATACTACGAGCGTCTGGAGCAGGAATTACGCATTCTACAGCTACGTCGCAAAATTCTGATAACTTTTGTTTCAAACCTACAGGAATAGGGCGATCGCTGCGACATACTAGAATATCGGGTTGAATGCCAATGGATCTCAATTCCTTAACAGAATGCTGAGTGGGTTTAGTTTTCATTTCCCCTGCTGAAGCAATCCAAGGCAATAGAGTAACGTGCATATATAGAACATTGCGCCTGCCGACTTCCTTGCGTAATTGACGAATTGCTTCTAAAAACGGTAGTGATTCAATATCACCCACCGTACCGCCAATTTCTGTAATTACCGCAGAAGGATTAGTTTCTTTAGCGACTCTAACAATCCGGTCTTTAATTTCATTGGTAATATGAGGAATGACTTGAACAGTGCCGCCATTGTATTCTCCTCGGCGTTCCTTATTAATAACCGACTGATAAATCAAGCCAGTAGTAACACTGTTTAGGCGAGACATAGATGTATCCGTAAACCGTTCATAATGTCCCAAATCCAAATCCGTTTCAGCCCCGTCTTGGGTAACAAAAACTTCCCCATGCTGAAAAGGACTCATAGTACCTGGGTCAACGTTAATATAGGGGTCAAGTTTGAGAATAGAAACAGAATAATCCCGGGATTTGAGTAAACGTCCCAGACTTGCTGCTACAATGCCTTTACCAATACTGGAAACAACGCCTCCAGTCACAAAAATAAACTTAGTCATAGTATTTTCAATTGCTAGTAACTTGTAAAAATAGATTTTCCCAGGGAGAATTTGTGTAGACGATTTTAGAAGCTTGTATGAGGGATGAATTGACGAATTATTGATGTTTTATTTCATCTTCCCCATTTTGCCACAGTTCCTACTCTGAAAACCCTTGTATTTGTCCATGAAAAAACTTTTAGGATTATTAGGATTAGTATCATTTAATTTTTTATTCACCTCCTGGGTTGCATTAGCGCGAGAATCACTTTTAGTAGTTTTTCCCCCCACAAACTACCAAACCAGCACAGAAAAAATATTTTTTATTGGTACTGCGCCGCCGGCAGGACAAGTTTTAATTAATGGTAAAGTGATTAAACGTAGTCACTCTGGGCATTTTTCTCCCAGTTTTCCCTTGCAATTAGGAGAAAATATATTTAAAGTCCGTTACCAAAATCAAGAACGAGAGGTTAAAATTAACAGAGTGTCTACTCAACCTGAGTTACCCCAAGGTTTAGGCTTTGCTAAAAATTCCTTGACTCCTGCGGTGGATATTGCCAGATTACCAGGAGAGTTAATTTGTTTTAGTGCAGTTGCGCCGCCTCAAGCTACAGTCTGGGTTAATCTGGTAAACGAAAATATTCCTCTTTTACCTCAACCATCATTTGCACAATTACCTCCTAATTCGAGTATTTTAACAGGTTTTAATCAGCCTAATCGTTCCAATTTTAGTAAATACAAAGGTTGTACAACAGTCAAAAATGCTGCTGATTTAGGAAAACCTCAATTTAATTTACAACTGAATGATCAAAGCATAACTCAAACTGGGTTAGGAAAAATCGCAATTCTGTCTCCAGCACAGTTAGCAGTTGCAGAAATTACATCAGAATCAGGCGTAACTCGCACAGGACCTAGTACAGATTATTCACGACTTACACCCTTACCCAAGGGAACTATGACGACGGTAACGGGCAAAGAAGGTGAATGGTTGCGCTTAGACTATGGTGCTTGGATTAATAGCAAAGAGACTAAAATCATAACAGGTGCTGTGACATCACAGACGGTGATTCGTAGTGTGGGCTATCGTCAACTAAGTACAGCCACAGAGGTGGTTTTTCCTTTAGAAACTACTGTTCCTGTGAGTGTGGAACAGGGAAATAATTTCTTTACTCTCACCCTTTACAATACCACAGCCCAAACAGACACAATTCGCCTAGATGATAACCCCCTAATTTCTCGCCTAGATTGGCAGCAGGTAAGCCCTCAACAGGTAAAATACACCTTTAACCTCAAAAAGTTCCAACAGTGGGGCTATAAGCTGAGATATGACAATACCACTCTAGTTTTAACTTTACGTCATCCTCCCCATTTTTCCCAGAGAAAACACCGACCTTTATTTGGTATTAAGATTGTACTTGATCCAGGCCATGGTGGTAAAGAATCTGGCGCTAGTGGACCTACGGGGTATTTAGAAAAAGATGTGAATTTGGTAATTTCTAAATTGCTGCGGGATGAATTGGTGAAGCGCGGTGCTACAGTGGTAATGACCAGAGAAGATGATCGAAATGTATCTTTGGGGGAACGTCAGGTAATTATTAATACAGAAGAACCAGCGATCGCCCTTTCCATCCATCATAACTCTTTACCGGATAATGGTGATGCGGAAAATACTAAAGGATTTGGTACTTTTTGGTATCATCCCCAGTCCCACAGCCTCGCAGTATTTTTACAAAATTATGTGGTTAAAAATCTCCGTAAACCTAATTATGGTGTATTTTGGAATAATTTAGCCTTGACTCGTCCCAGTGTCGCACCTGTGGTACTATTAGAATTAGGGTTTATGAGTAATCCTGATGAATTTGAGGAGATAGTGAATCTCCAAGCACAGCGGAAAATGGCGAGTACCTTAGCTGACGGGATAACTAAGTGGTTTAAAGACATTTATGTAACCACAGATACACAGAGAACACGGGGGTAAGAGGTAATTAGTTACTTAAATTGTCAACTAATAGAGAATTTAAAACTAATAACTTAGCATTATCAGCAGACAATTCTAAATATTTAAAATTCTTGTAATTTATGTCCTTACCTAAATCAATAAAGCCTAATTTTTTATAAAACTCTTCTGCTTTTTTCACAGAATGTAACCCTATTTTACCTTCAAATCCCAAGTTCATGCTAAATATAATTGCGAATGTTATGAGGGTTGTTCCTATTCCTTTGTACTTTGGTAAACTGTTAATGTCAATACGATTCCAAGGCGCTACAGTTAATATACTTACATAAACTAAATTTTCACCCAATTCTAATCTTGAACAATAATCAGAATGTAAACCAATTACACCTTGAGCAATTAATTCATATTCCAATACATAAAATTGTAAGTAAGTTTTTTCATGTAAATACTTGCTAAAATCCAAATTTTTGTCCCAGCAGTCATGGTTTTTAAGTTCAGGCTTCCAAAAAAGTTCTATCTCTTCAATATGCTTCTGAGATAAAGGTAAAATTTTCCCGTCAACATATTGATTGTTATAACATTGTAATATTTTCATAGTCTTTGCTGCGGTATGTTTATACTACTCCTAAAGCACCGCGAGTCACACCTAATTGATTTTGTAATTTTAATTTTTGCCACAGTTGTGAGCCTGTCATTTCTCCTTGAAGTAATTTTTGATAGCTTTGTATCGTTTTTTGTACTTGTTCTGGTGTTTCGTTGACAAATTCAATGCGGAAGTTTTGTAAACCCAATTCTATCAACCGTTGTACATATTCTGCTCCGGTCTGTGCTATGCTGTTATATACTGTATTTCTACATCCTGCGTCTGCTTTGAGAATGTGTTCACTACCCACCCTGTCCCTAATTGTTACCGCTTGTGTTTCGCAAGGTCTACCGCAATTGGTGTAATCTGTTCCTGTAGATAGGAATGCACAAAATACACAATGTTCCATGTGAAACATCGGTATATGTTGATGTATTGTGACTTCAAAGTTTGATGCTGGATAATTGGTAATTAAATGTTCAAGTTGGTTAATATTTAAGTCGTAAGATGCTGTTAATCTTTCTAAATTAAAGCGGTTTTTAAAGTAATCTGCGGTTAAAGGATTAGCAATATTTAGAGAGAAATCACCAATACATCTTTCTGTGGTAAAGTATTCTAATTGATCATAATTTCTGATTAAATAACCATCAGCTTGAGAAGCGTGAACTTGTTTTAAAATCCAGGTTTCTCCGGGTTTGGTTATGCGAGGTGGTGCAACAAAAATGCTGATTTCTGCTAGAAATTCTCGCACCATTTTTACCGCTGCTTTATAGTTGCGTGGATCTTCAAATTCACAATATATGGTTTTAATATCTGCTGTTAATACTGCTTTTAATTGTGCGATATTTCTGACTAAAACAATCAAGGAAGGAGACGCGGAAATATCTGTAGATTTATCAGCAATTATATCTTGCCATTTGGCGTGATGATTTAATTCCCAAAGTTTGGGTTTACTTCTCAATTCTTCTAATTTCCTGACTATTTCCCGACGCATTCTATTTAATTCACTCACGGGTAACATAATATTACCGTTGAGATGATTTATAAAAGTATCTAAATAGAAAGGTGTATTTCCTAACCGTCCAAATTGTTCTTTTAGTCTTTCTATAGAGAGAGGCTTTGTATGTGCTTGGGCTATGAATATTTCTGATTCTACCTGAACAATATTACCCAATTCGTCACGACATACAGCTATTAATTTTTCTCCAATTTCTCCATATACTTCTATATTAATTGGTCTGGTAAATTGGGGGTTTTCTCCGGTATAACTTTGACGAATTTGTTTATCTAATTCTGGATCGTTGGTTTTCCAAACTTTATCACCTATATGGATACTATGGAAATTTAAGTCATTTCTACCAAAGGTTAATATTGTATCTTGACCATTTTTAATAACTGCATATATTCTTCCTCCTTCTTCTTTTCTTTCTGGGTGTCCACAATCAAAAACAATCCCATCTCCCGGTTTAACGGGCGCTGCTAATTTGACTGTTATTTCTGCATTTCTAATCCGAGTCACTTCTCCTAAATAAACACCCCGTTTTTTACCAAATCTTCCATGTACTAATTCTTGATTATTAATTCCCTCAAACCAACCTGTATATAGTCCGCGAGAAAATGCCATTTCTAAATTATATTGGTCTTTTTCTCTATTATAAAATGTCTCTATGTGAGTTTTTGTAATTTGATTTAAGGCTTGACGATAAACGCGAGTGACATTAGCAACATATTCTGGTGTTTTTAACCGTCCTTCAATTTTTAAAGAAGTAATTCCAGATTTCACTAATTCCGGTAAAACTTCCAAACCTGCTAGATCTTGAGGACTTAATAAATATTTGCGATTACTTAAATTCACAACTTCGCCATTGGTAATTAAATCATAAGGCATTCTGCAAGCTTGAGCGCATTCTCCCCGATTTGCGGAACGTCCTCCTAATGCTTCGCTGGTTAAACATTGTCCAGAATATGCGACGCACAAAGCACCGTGAACGAAAATTTCTAAAGGTAAAGAAGCGTTTTTTGATAATATTTGTTGTTGAATTTTATTAATTTCTAAAATTGAACATTCCCGCGCTAAAACTACTAGTTGACAACCCAAATATCTAGCGAATTGTACCCCCGCAGCACTGGTAATAGTCATCTGCGTTGAAGCGTGTATGGGAAAGTCCGGGGAAAGATGACGTATGAGACGACAAATACCCACGTCTTGAACGATGACAGCATCAACACCAGCAGAAATGATAGTTTTGAGGTATTGCTGTGCTTCTGTTAGTTCCTGGGCAAAAATCAGGGTATTCAGAGTGATATAGCCTTTGACCCCCCGCAGGTGCAGAAATTCCATTAATTCGGGTAAATCTGCTGCTGTGAAATTTTCAGCCCGCATTCTCGCGTTAAATTTTTCTAAACCAAAATAAATCGCATCTGCACCATTTTCTACGGCTGCTTTCGCGCATTCCCAGTTACCCGCAGGTGCTAGGAGTTCAGGGAGTTTAAGGGTAGGGGTGGTAGTGCCTGTCATTTTGGTTATGTTAAGGTTATTTCAGTTTATGGATTGTATCTAAATTGGGGGAAAGATGGTACATGACTAAATATTCACGACAAACTTTATCGGTGGGTGGAAGTAGCGACAGGACGAGAACTTAGTACCGCAGGGTCAAACTCAAAAGTCACTTACTTGTCTGTTTTCTTCTTGATATTCGCTAAAACAGTTTGATAGTCCTGTCTATCTGGATGTAATTTTACCAACTTTTCTATCAAAGCGATCGCTCCTTGATTATCTCCCAAATTTAACCTAAGAATAGACAGTTTTTCCAGTGCTGTTTGATTATTAGGTTCACGCTGTAAAACTAATTCATAACCCTTAATTTGCGTCTGTAAATCAGTTTCAGCCGATTTTACTACAGGTTGTTGTGGTTTTTGCCAAGTCTGTTGGAGAAAATTTAATCCCCCAAATAACATTGAACCACCAAATGAAACTAATCCAATATATGTAACAATTCTTTTCTTTCTCTCAATTTGCTGACCACGCTGAACCAAGTAATCATTTTCTGATTTAGTCATATCAAAAACTGCTGTTGTTTAAATTGCAGCATTCCTCCTTATTATTAGACTACCCACAATTTCCCCAAAAATATCATCCAATTTTAGATTTTAGATTTTCAATCAAAAATGGCATCAATTTAAAATCAAGCCGCTACGAGGGGGAATAGTTAAACAAAGATGATCACTTTTCCAGAATATATCTCCATTCCCAAATAAAACTTGATTTGGCCGATTTTGCAAATTACTACAATCTATATTCACTGTTATAGATTCAGTTCCCGCATTCACAGCAATAATTAATTCTTGATTTTCTAAGGTTCTTGCAAATATGTAAACTGTTGCTACTGCATAGAGAATTTGATATTTACCAATTCGCAAAGCTGGGTAATTATTGCGGAGAGAAATTAATTGTTTGTGAGTATTTAAAATTTCATGATTCCAGTTAGATTCTGGCGGAAAAACACGACGACAATCAGGATCTTTTCCTCCCGCTAAACCCACTTCATCACCATAGTAAATACTCGGCGCACCGGGAAAGGTAAATAACAGTAAATTACATAATTCTACACTAGTTTGATCGCCATTAGCAATGGTAATTAATCTAGATGTATCATGACTACCAAGCAGGTTTAATTGAGTTAGTTGAATTTCCCAGGGATAAAGTTCTAAAAGGGATTGAATTTTAGTAGCATATTCAGTCGCATCTAGGGCAGGATAGGGATAATAACTATTATATTTTACTTCTTCTAAAACGATGCGATCGCCCACTACAAAAGCCAGGACAGCCTGATTAAATAAATAATTAAGCACCCCATCAAATTGTGTACCATCGAGCCATTCACGGGCATCTGACCAGACTTCACCCACAATATAACCATGGGGATTAATACTTTTAACTCGTTGACGAAATTCCTGCCAAAAACCAGGGGTTTTAATTTCGTATGGTACATCTAAACGCCAACCATCAATACCAAATTCTAACCAATATTCGGCAATTTTCATGATATACTCTTTAACGTCTGGATGATCATGATTAAAAGTTGGTAAAGAGCGAATACCAGCCCAAGAAACATAATTAGCCGGTAAATTACCGTCATAGGGAGCAAGAGGCCAATTTTCAATTTTAAACCAATTTACCCAAGGTGAATTAGAGCCGTTTTCTAAAACATCATGGAAAAAGAAAAACCCACGACTAGAATGATTAAAAACACCATCAAGCACAACTTTTATGTTACGATTATGGGCAGCATCTAACAACTCTCTTAAAGCTTGATTTCCTCCCAACATAGGATCAACTTGATAATAATCATGGGTATGATAACGATGATTACTCGCAGATTGAAAAATGGGCGTAAAGTAAATAGCATTAACCCCTAAATCTTGGATATAATCTAAGGATTCTAAAACTCCCCATAAGTCCCCACCTTTATAACCTTGAATTGTCGGTACACTATCCCAAGTTTCTAAATTACTATTATTTAAAAAGCTGCAACGGGAACGCTGACTTCTGGCAAATCTATCGGGAAATATTTGATAAAAAACCGCGTTTTTAACCCAATCTGGTGTTTCAATTTGCATAAAATTCTCAAAACTTCTCAAAAATAAACTAAGAAAATAGCAAAAAGTATGCTATGATCTTCTATAAAAGCCAGTTTACAGTAATTAGTTCTATAATGGTATACGTCAAGCGCGTTGAACTTACCAATTTTAAGTCCTTCGGTGGTACTACTTCTGTACCTCTATTACCGGGTTGTACTGTCATATCTGGTCCCAATGGTTCTGGAAAATCAAATATTCTTGACGCTTTACTGTTTTGTTTAGGCCTGTCTAGTTCTAAGGGTATGCGGGCAGAACGTTTACCGGATTTGGTTAATAACGCTCAAAAACATCAGGGACGTTCAGCACTGGAAGCTAGTGTAACTGTAACTTTTGATATTTCGGATGTCTCTCGCAGAGGCGCAGAGGCGCGGAGGGAGGAGGAAGAGGAGGAAGAGGAGGAAGAAAATCTAAAATTAGATGTCTCTCGCAGAGGCGCAGAGGCGCGGAGGGAGGAGGAAGAGGAGGAAGAAAATCCAAAGTCCAAAGTCCAAAGTCCAAAGTCCTCTGACTGGAGTGTTACCCGTCGCTTGCGTGTGTCTCAACAGGGTGGTTATACGTCTAATTATTATATTAATGGTGTAGCTTGTACTCTGACTGAGTTACATGAGGATTTGGAGAGATTGCGGATTTATCCTCAAGGTTATAATGTGGTTTTACAAGGGGATGTTACTAGTATTATCTCTATGAATGGCCGCGAACGTCGAGAAATTATTGATGAGTTGGCCGGGGTGGCAACTTATGATCGTAAGATTGTTCAGGCTAGGTCAACTTTGGATGAGGTCAAGGATCGGGAAGATAGTTGTCGTATTATTCAAACTGAGTTAACTGTACAATGTGAGCGACTTTATCAGGATCAGGCTAAGGCTCAAAAGTATCAACAGCTACGGATGGAATTTCTGGAAAAGCAATCTTGGGAAGCGGTTCTATCTTGGCGTTCTCTGCAATTACAACAGGAAAAGCTGGTTTTACAGGTTGAAGAGGGCGATCGCAATTTAAGAGATTTTACTAATCAGTTAGCAACAATTAATGCTCAAGTTGAGCGGAAAAATACTGAACTAGAACAACGCAATCTCCGGGTTAAGGCTTTGGGTGAGGAGGAACTTTTAGCAGTTCAATCTCATCTTGCTACTGTTGAAGCGGAACGTAAACAACTCCAACGTCAGCACAAGGAGTTAGAAGCTTTTATTCAAGAATCTACAAAACGTTTAAATCAAACTTATCAGGAAATTCAACAATATCAACTCTCTTTAGAGGAAGCAATAGAAAAACATAATGTGGAAACGTTCCATGTAGCGTCTTTACAATCAGAACGTGATACCGCTCAACAAAATTTAGAAAGTTCTCGTCAAGCTGCGGCGGAAGTTGCTAGTGCTTCGGAAGCTTGGGTACAACAACAAACGGAACTAAATCGGAATATAGAATCTTTACTACATATTCTCGAACCTCAACGGACGGAACAAGCTCAATTACAAGAACGCAATACTCAATTACAACTGCTGATTTCTGAACAATCTCAATTAATTGCCACTTTACAACCAGAATTAGCGCAAAAACAAGTTGAATTTGCACAAGTCGAAACAGAATTTAATGCTGCTAGTTTACCTATTCAGAATTTAGCGGAAGATCTCACCGCCACAGAACAAGAGTTACAAATTCAACAAGATACTCAAAAGCGGCTTTTACAAGAACAACGGGAGAAACAACGTCAGTTAGATAAATTGGAAGCCCAAACTCAAGCCCAACAAGAAATACAAGGAACACAAGCTAGTAAGGTAATTTTACAGTCAGAAATGCCCGGTTTGTGTGGTTTGGTGGTGCAGTTGGGGAAGGTTGAACCTAACTATCAATTAGCATTGGAAACCGCTGCTGGCGGTCGTTTGGGGTATATTGTTGTGGAAGATGATAGTGTGGCTTCTGCGGGAATTGAACTATTAAAACAAAAAAAGGCAGGAAGGGCGACTTTTTTACCTTTGAATAAAATTAAAGTCCCTAAATTTACTCAGGACGCAACTCTGCGTTTAGCTGATGGTTTTATTAATTATGCCGTAAATTTGGTAGAATGCGATCGCCGTTATCTAGATGTTTTTACTTATGTTTTTGGTAATACGGTTGTGTTTGCTTCTCTTGCTCAAGCACGAAAAAATATCGGACTTTATCGCATTGTCACTTTACAAGGGGAATTATTAGAAACAAGCGGAGCAATGACGGGAGGTAGTAGTAGCCAGCGTTCCTCTTTACGGTTTGAAAAAGGTGAAACTGGGGAGGGGGAAGAGATAGGAAATTTAAAAACTCGCTTAATGGATCTTGATCGGATTTTAGAACGTTGTGGAGAGGCTATTAATACTTTAGCAACTTCAATGAAAACCCTTAGTCAAGAATTAACGGAAGCACGTCAAGCCAGGAGAGAACAACAATTATATTTAGAACAATTAAATAAAGAGATTAAAAATTTAACAACCCAACTAGAAAATACTCGCAGTCAACTTTCCCAAAATACGGAAAAATTCACATCTGCACAATCTCGTTTAGAAGTTTTAAATCGGGAATTACCAGCACAAGAAACTGAATTACAAAAATTGAGACTGATATTAACTGATTTAGAAGCTTCTCAAACTCCCAAAGAATGGCAGCAAATCCAAAGTACCATAAAAATGCAAGAGCAGGAATTGCAACAACGAGAAACAGCGTTAAGGGATGGACAACAACAGTTAAAAAATCTAGAAAATCAATCAACAAGGTTACAAGAAAAAATAGAAGAATCCCAGACGCGAGTTATTGAATATCAACAGGAAGAAACAACCAGCAAACAGCAAGCAGCAACAGTCAATACCCAAATTGAAGAATTAAATCATTTAATTGCTGTCAATGAGAGTAATTTGCAGAAATTGGCCGAAAATTTAGGAGAAGAGAAGAAAAATCGGGATCTGACAGAAACAGAATTGCGATCGCTCTTATTGCGTCAACAGCAATTACAATGGGAAATAGAGAAACTGGCACAAACCCAGGAAAAACGCCGAGAAGACTTAAAAGTGCTACAAACCCAGTCACGAGACCTAAGTGTAGAATTACCCAGTCCCCTGCCAGAAATTCCTGGTAAAGTTAACTTAGAAGACCTACAAAAAGAATTGCGGAGTTTAAGCAAACGGTTACAGGCCATGGAACCTGTAAATATGTTAGCCTTGGAAGAATACGATAAAGTTAAAGGTCGTCTCCAAGAACTTACGGAAAAATTAGAGACCTTAGAAGGGGAACGAACAGAATTATTATTAAGAATTGAAAACTTTACCACGCTCCGTCAAAAAGCATTTAAAGAAGCCTTCGACGCAGTTAACGAAAATTTCCAATCAATTTTCGCCATTTTATCAGATGGGGACGGTTATTTGCAACTAGATAATCCCGAAGATCCCTTTAACAGTAGCTTAAACCTAGTCGCACACCCCAAAGGTAAACCCGTCCAACGTCTTGCTTCCATGTCTGGGGGGGAAAAGTCCTTAACTGCGTTGAGTTTTATATTCTCCCTCCAGCGTTATCGTCCCTCGCCATTTTACGCCTTTGACGAGGTAGATATGTTTTTAGATGGGTCAAATGTGGAAAGATTAGCGAAAATGATTAAACAACAGGCTCAACAAGCACAGTTTATAGTGGTGAGTTTGCGCCGTCCGATGATAGAATCAGCCCAGCGCACAATTGGGGTAACACAAGCTAGGGGTGCGTATACTCAAGTTTTAGGTGTTAAACTTTAGTCATCTGACCATTAATAACAACAGTCTATTAAAAATCAATTAGGTAAAGCAACTGACCACCCTACTTTACCCTTGATTTTTCAATGCTTTGAGTGTATTTATTTGGTTACACTTCATCAGTAGGAACATATTTCTAATTGGAATAAGGATAGAGATCTGATCTTAGGACTTACACAAAATATCTCCGAAACCCTCATTTCTTATGTGTCCTCTGCGTCTGGAGTGGTTCCTTATTCTGTGATTTGTGCGTAAGTCCTATATCTTACATTTTTACCAGATGATTGTCAGCAACACTACATGGAGTTTATGTAGAGATGTTACGGCCATCAAAATTTCTGAAAAAAGTGTTAATTTGCCCTTTAGAATTAAAGATTATTCTATAAACTTGCTTGCGTCAGAGGGGGGTATTTATGAGTCGTCCCATTATTCTTGGTATTGTCGGTGATAGTGCTGCTGGAAAAACAACCCTGACTAGAGGTATCGCCCAGGTACTCGGTCCTGAAAATGTGACTATGATCTGTACAGATGATTATCACCGTTACGATCGCACACAAAGAGCAGAAATTGGTATTACAGCATTACATCCTGATTGTAACTATTTAGATATTATGCAGCAACATTTATCGCTGCTACGAACAGGACAACCCATTCTTAAACCAGTTTATAGCCATAAAACCGGAACTTTTGAACCACCGCAATATATCAAACCCAGTAAATTTGTCATTATTGAAGGCTTACTAGGTTATTCTACCCGGATTGCTCGTGATGCTTATGATGTTAAAGTTTACCTTGCACCTCCTGAACCACTCCGCGCTAATTGGAAGGTAAAACGGGATACTCAAAAGCGGGGATATAGTCCAGACCAGGTATTAGCGGAATTAGATAAACGCGAACCGGACTCAGAAGCATATATTCGTCCCCAGCGTCAATGGTCAGATATTGTTGTCAGTTTCTATCCACCTAATAATGAAATAGATGAAAATAATGGACATCTAAATGTGCGCTTGGTACTACGTCCTTCTATTCCTCACCCGGATTTTACCAAAATTATTCACGCTGGACATAGTGATTCTCAGTCAGCTATCCGTTTGGGATTGGATAGAGATATGGGAAAACCAGTGGATGTTTTAGAAGTTGATGGTCATGCAACTTTGGAACAGGTGAATAAAATCGAACAGATTATGTGTGCAGATATGCCCTATTTAAAGAATGTTTGCGATCGGGAAATTAACCCAGAATTGGGGAGAATTGCGGGTACAACTGGAGAAACTCTGCAAAGTTACCCCCTGGCTCTTACTCAATTAATTATTACTTACCATATGCTTAAAGCTACGCAAATTTATCAATAAGGAATTTGGCGTAATTTGAGGTGAGTTTAAAAGGTGCATTTTCATAGTATTATTAAACGCAGATAAACGCAGATAAACGCAGATGAAGATGGATAAATTTTCCCTGAACTTAGTTCCGAAAACTGCTGTTGCTGAGTTGGAGTATGAAACCAGGAAGATATCAAATCTCAAATTGCTATGACTTATTGTCTCAGAATAGCCGACTTGCCTGAAAATGAACGCCCCCGTGAAAGATTAATGACTCATGGACCGAAAATTTTAGCCACAGCGGAATTAATCGCTATTCTACTGGGTACTGGTCAAGGACCTGGTAAACTATCAGCAGTTGGTTTGGGGCAATATATATTACAACAATTAGGCAAAAGTCAGTGTGATCCCTTAGCCGCTTTACGAGATGTCACCCCCGCTGAGTTAATGGAAATACCAGGTGTTGGACCAGCTAAAGCAACGACTATTCTAGCCGCCATTGAATTGGGTAAACGTGCTTTTTTATCCCGTCCCTCTGACGGTACAGTTATTGATAGTCCTATGTCTGCCGCTGCCGCGCTTAGTCAAGATTTGATGTGGCAAAATCAAGAACGATTTGCAGTGTTGTTATTAGATGTCAAAAATAAGTTATTAGGAACAAAGGTAATTACTATTGGGACTGCTACGGAAACTTTAGCCTCTCCCCGTGATATTTTTCGAGAAGTGATTCGTCAAGGCGCTACACGGGTAATAGTAGCCCATAATCATCCTTCTGGAAGTTTAGAACCCAGTGAAGCAGATATAGAATTGACTCGTCAATTATTGGCCGGTGCGGAACTCCTAGCTATTCCTATTTTAGATCATTTGATTTTAGGTAATGGCACTCATCAAAGTTTACGAGAAATTACTACTTTGTGGGATAATTGTTCTCAGGTTGATTGATCATGGGCTTCCTGGGTACATGGTATCATGAATTTGTCTCACGCAGAGGCACAAAGACCGCAGAGGAAGAGAGAAAGGAGAATTTTTAAAGATGGATTTTATCACTATTTTAGGATTAGTGGCGGGTGTATTAACTACGGTCGCTTTTTTACCGCAGATGTTCCAAATTTGGCTAACAAAATCAGCGAAAGATGTTTCTTTTGTGATGTTAATTATTTTTATGAGTGGGTTGTTTTTGTGGTTAATTTATGGCATGATTATCGGGGCTTTACCAATTATTATGGCCAACGGGGTAACATTATTTTTTAATTTGATTATTCTATGGCTTAAAATTAAATATAGATAACTTTTAGATAACTTTTAGATAACTTTACTAAAAAACTGTGACATCATCTTTATTTGACTGGGAACGTCTTCTGTTTACCCCCGCAACCCCCAATAATGAGTCTATTCCCGTGATTTTCGCTTTTCCTAATGAGTATACTGTGGGGATAACTAGTCTGGGTTATCAGGTAGTGTGGGCGACTTTGGCTACCCGTGATGATTTACAGGTAAGTCGTTTATTTACTGATATCCATGAACCACTTCCTAGACATCCAGAATTATTAGGTTTTTCTATGTCTTGGGAATTAGATTATGTGAATATTTTTAATCTTTTGGAATCTTTAGAAATCCCTATTCGGGCTAATTCCCGTGATCAAAATCAGCCGCTAATTTTTGGCGGTGGACCGGTTTTGACGGCTAACCCCGAACCCTATGCTGATTTTTTTGATATCATTTTATTGGGAGATGGTGAAAATCTGCTTGGTGATTTTATAGATACTTTTAAAAAAGTCAGAAATGCTGATAAACAAACTCAATTAAAAACTTTATCTCAAGTCCCAGGAATTTATATTCCTAGTTTATATGTCATAGAATATATGACACCAGAGGGGGAAATAAAATCAATTAATCCTATTGATTCCCAAATTCCGCCAATTATTCAAAAGCAAACTTATCGAGGAAATACTCTTTCTACTTCTACTGTGGTGACGGAAAAAGCCGCTTGGGAAAATATTTATATGGTGGAAGTGGTGCGAAGTTGTCCAGAAATGTGCCGCTTTTGTTTAGCTAGTTATTTAACTTTACCTTTTAGAACTGCGAGTTTAGAAACTTCTTTAATTCCGGGAATTGAACGGGGTTTAAAAGTTACTAACCGCTTGGGTTTATTGGGGGCTTCTGTCACCCAACATCCAGAATTTACGGAATTATTAGATTACATTAGTCAGCCTAAATATGATGAGGTTAGATTAAGTGTTGCTTCTGTGAGAACCAATACAGTTACAGTTAAATTAGCTGAAACTTTGGCGAAACGCGATACAAGATCATTGACAATTGCTGTGGAAAGTGGTTCAGAAAAAGTCCGGAAAATTGTTAATAAAAAACTGTATAATCAGGAAATTATCCAAGCGGCTATTAATGCAAAAGCTGGTGGTTTATCTAGTTTGAAACTCTATGGAATGGTGGGAATTCCTGGGGAAGCAGCAGAGGATATAGACGCAACTGTAAAAATGATGGAAGATGTTAAAAAAGCTGCACCTGGATTGCGTTTAACATTAGGATGTAGTACCTTTGTTCCCAAGTCTCATACTCCATTTCAATGGTTTGGAGTTAATAAACAATCGGAGAAAAGGTTGCAATTATTACAAAAAAAACTCAAGCCTCAAGGTATAGAATTTCGACCAGAAAGCTATAATTGGTCAATTATACAAGCTTTGTTGTCCAGAGGCGATCGCCGACTTGGCCAATTATTAGAATTAACTCGCAATTTCGGGGACTCCTTGGGCAGCTATAAACGCGCTTTTAAACAACTGCAAGGACAAATTCCCGACTTAGATTTTTACGTTTATAGTAATTGGTCAACTGAGCAAATTTTACCCTGGAATCACTTGCAAGGATCACTACCTCGGTCTACATTAATTAAGCATTTAGCAGAGGCCACAAACTCAGAATTAAATCATAAATAATGCACAACTTACAATGACCCAAATTATTACTCAAGTTGACGCTTTTACTAATAGTCCATTCACAGGAAATCCTGCGGCTGTCTGTGTTTTAGATAGTCCCAAATCTGAGTTATGGATGCAAAATATCGCTCAAGAAATGAATTTATCAGAAACCGCTTTTGTGGTCAAACAAAATGATGGTTTTAATTTGCGCTGGTTTACACCAACAGTAGAAGTTCCTCTCTGTGGACACGCCACTTTAGCCAGCGCTCATGTATTATGGTCTCAAGGACATTTATTATTAAATCAAGAGGCTCATTTCTATACAAAAAGTGGTATATTAATAGCTAAACTCGAAAATGATTGGATTCAGTTGGATTTTCCCGTAAATCTTTCTCGACCTGTACAACCACCTTTAGAATTAAGTCAAGTTTTAGGAGTGACTTATAAATCTGTTTTTCAAAATTCTCTCGGTTATTTGGTTGAAGTGGAATCTGAACAATTAGTTAGAGAAATGCAGCCGAACTTCCAACAGATGAAAACTTTACCTAAAACTGATATTATCGTTACTAGCATCGCTAATTCCGACTCAGAATATGATTTTGTCTCCCGTTTTTTTGCTCCCGGTTTAGGGATTAATGAAGACCCGGTAACAGGCGCAGCACATTGTTGTTTAGCACCATTTTGGCGGGATAAATTGGGAAAAGATCGGTTTTTAGCCTATCAAGCTTCCCGTCGAGGTGGAGTGGTAAAAGTTTACTATCCCGGAAAAAACCGCGTTTTTATCTCTGGACAAGCTGTAACAGTCATGCGAGGAGAATTAACTCACTAATTAAGAGGTTGTTTGAAAAGTCTAAAATTATAAATATATTGGCGGTTAGAAACCGTGTCTACACAAGCGAAACCCACCTGGGTGGACTAATGAAGAATTAAGGATTTGAAATCTGCGTAGGCTGGTTTTGTCTGTGTAGATGTGATTTCTAATCGCCCTTAGACTTTTAAAACATCCTCTTATATTTATTTAATGACCAGTTGCAGAAATATGAAATTTCTCACAACTGGCATAATTTACAATTTCCCAGATCTAACTTTATTTGTGACTGTCAAGTAAAGCATGACGGGAAAAAATTCCTTTCAATTTCAAATTAGTGAATACATTTATAGAATTTACTAATTCTTGTTGTTCAGAACTTAAATTTAATGAGTCCAAAGCTTGATCAATATTATTGCCATTGTGTAATTTATTGACAAGTAACTGACGTTGAGATAAATTTAAAATTCCGGCAATTTCTTTATTTCTTCGCTGACGAATAGCTTGCAAGGCTTGATTTTCTTGGGGAGTAAAATCATTTTCAGATAATTCAATACTATCCCTAATTTCGCCAGAGTTAGTAAAATAGTGATTTGCACAAGCCCAGGGAATTTCCCATAGGAAAAACGCGAAAACAAAGACAAGTGCCAAAGTCAATAACCGTTGTGTCAATTTACTAATCATCTTGATTTTAATGTTAAAAACAACTTCAGTCCAATTCTAGCCAGAGAAGTAGGAACTTAGATAATTTTCCTATTTTTGGTGACTACGTGCTGGAGATACAAAAGTATTGATATGCACTTATTCAAGAAAACATACTTACTGGTACAGAAGATCATAAATCCTAATTTGAACACACAGACAAGGAAATCAGGCTATTTCTATATTGGGGGTGGGGTAAAATGGATAATGTTTTCTCTATGACTAAATTCAGAAATTGATAATAAAGAAAAACATATCAGATATATAAATATTATGTTCTTTTATATTTCCCGACCCCAGGCTATCATAAAATTCATTAGCAAAGGTGATAGTCATGACAGAACAGTTATTAGAAAAACAAATAGGTCAAAATGAAGGAATAGATTTAGAAGCAGCTTTTCAAGAGTCTCATATTCAAGAAATTCTTGATAAGTTAGACCAGGAGTTAGTTGGGTTAAAGTCCGTCAAAAATAAGATTAGAGAGATGGCGGCTTTGTTGTTAGTTGACCGTATTCGTAAAGGCTTAGGATTAAATGCAGGTGCGCCCAGTCTACACATGACATTTTTAGGTAATCCGGGTATGGGTAAGACTACTGTAGCAATGCGTATGGCAGAAATTCTCTACCGTCTGGAATATATCCGTAAGGAAAATGTTATGTTAGTGACGCGAGATGATTTAGTTGGACAAGGTATGGGGCAAACTGCGCCAAAAACTAGAGAAGTATTAAATAATGCCATGGGCGGCGTTTTGTTAATTGATGAAGCCTATACCTTATACCGTCCAGATTATCAGGGAGATTTTGGTTTAGAAGCAATAGAAATTCTCATGCAGGTAATGGAAAACCAACGTGACGATTTGGTCGTCATTCTTGCCGGTTATAAAGACCAGATGGAAAGGTTTTTTCATAGTAATCCGGGGATGAATTCTCGCATTGGACTACATATTGAATTTAATGATTATGGTGTGGATAATTTAATGATCATTGCTCAATCCATAGTCAAGGCGCAAAACTATTGCTTTAGTCCTGATGCTGAAAAAGCCTTCCGGGAATATTTAATTAAACGGAAGACCATGCCCCATTTTGCTAATGCTAGAAGTGTCCGTAATGCTATAGATAGAGCGCGTTTACGGCAAGCAAATCGTTTATTAAGTAGTGGTAAACTGTTAGGAAAACAGGATTTAATTACCATCGAAGCAGTAGATATTCTCGCTA
>OMJF01000037.1 GCA_900299285.1 Anabaena sp. 54
CGTTCCTCAACCCAACCTACAAATCTCCCGTAGGTGGGGTTGAACGAAGTAAAACCCAACGTCAACTCAACGTATTTGTTGGGTTTCGTTCCTCAACCCCACCTACAAATCTCCCGTAGGTGGGGTTGAACGAAGTAAAACCCAACGTAAACTCAACGTATTTGTTGGGTTTCGTTCCTCAACCCCACCTACAAATCTGGTTAAAAAATGCGTTGACAAGATCAATACCTTGTATTTGTTGGGTTTCGTTCCTCAACCCAACCTACAAATCTGGTTAAAAAATGCGTTGACAAGATAATTAAAAGTAGTTCAATTTTTCAATGATTACCACAAACTTAAATAATCCAATTTCTACTACCCCAAGCTTATTAAGCATTCAAGAATATGAACAAAATATTACAGAAAATCCCCAGGAAGTTACTAATTATTGGTATTTAGGACTAGCTTTGTTATTAGCAGAAAGAGAAGAAGAAGCGCAGATAGCCTGGATGACTCCACTGCTAGAATTTGGAGAAGAGGAGTCAGAACAATGGCTACTGCAATTAACAGAAATTTTATTAAATGCTGCCCAACAACAGGAAACAGATTCTCAATCTCAACTGGCTTGGGTAATTCGTCAACACATTAGAGAATTTGTCCCTGGTCATATTAATAATCTTTTAAAAATAATTGAACTAAATATTGATTTAAAAATTGAGGATTGGGAAACAAATGTTAATCAATTAATTGCCATTATATCCGAACTAATAGAACCCCCTATTTTTGATGAGAAATTATTAGTGCCAGTGATTGAGAAGTTACTTCGTCCTAACCCAGTTAGTCCTCCTGCATTTATAGATAAATTAGTAGAAGCTTTTATACCCTATTTAATAAATTCTGAAACTATTATTGAATTATTGATACATAAAGCTGATGCCTATAGTCATTTTTTTAACTACCAGATGTCACTTTATTTTGCGAAAATTGCCTACCACCTAAGACCCAATAATTTAGCTTGTCTTGGCAAAATTATTTCTCCCATGCAAAGTCTAGGAGGATCTTATAATAAAGAGTCTATTGATTGGGCAAACAAATATTTAGAAATTGCTCAAGAACCCATTGATAAAATTCTCGGTACTCACTTCTTACTGACAGGATTTTCCAAGTCTCTTGATTATCCAGAAAAAGCGGTTCAGATTTACCAAGAATATAAACAACTTTTATCTGATCTGGTTAACAATCAAACAGAAAGCAAAAGTTTAATTGATATCTTAGCCATTGGTCACTTTTTCCTATACATGGAAGATAATCCCCATGAAAATAGATTAATTCGCAATAGATTAGCTGCTTTATGTCAAAAAATGATCTGGAAAGAGTATTCTAAAGAGATCAACATTTATCAACAGCGTTTTAATACACCTCGTCCTGCTTTGAGTCAGCGTCCTTTAAGAATAGGCTATGTATCAGAGTGTTTTATTTCTCATTCTGTCGGTTATTTAGCTTGGTGGTTATTAAAATATCATAATCGGCAAGAATTTGATATTCATTTATATTCTTTAAGAGAGAATATTTATGATCCACAACAACAAGCTTATCAAAACGAATTTGGTGATCATTTTCATCAATTATGCCCGCCCATAGTGACGGTTACAGATAAAATACATCAAGATGAAATAGATATTTTAGTTGATTTAGATAGTATAACTGCTTATAGTAATTGTGCTATTTTAGCCTTGAAACCTGCACCGATTCAAGTTAGTTGGTTAGGGTATGATGCGACTGGTTTCCCGACGGTTGATTATTTTATTGCTGATAACTATGTTTTACCTGCATCAGCACAGGATTATTATACAGAAAAGATTTGGCGACTGCCGCAAAATTATATTGGTATTGATGGCTTTACAGTGGGAACACCAACTATCAGTAGAGAATCTTTAGATATTCCTAATGATGGAATTATTTATTTTAGTTCTCAAACTGGATTAAAACGTAATCCCGATAATATCCGGTTGCAAATGCAAATTATCAAACAAGTTCCTAATAGTTATTTTCTGCTGAAAAGTTTTCGCAGCAATCACGAAGATCTGCAAAATTTTATTGCTCCCCTTGCTGAAGCCGAAGGACTTGATTTAGAATGTTTTAGGTTTTTACCCTCTGCACCTACAGAGATGGAACACCGGGCGAATTTAGCCATTGCAGATATCGTTTTAGATACCTATCCCTATAATGGTGCAACTACTACTTTAGAAACATTATGGATGGGTGTACCCATAGTGACAAGAGTGGGGGAACAATTTGCAGCCCGGAACAGCTATACAATGATGATGAATGCTGGAATTACTCAAGGTATTGCTTGGAGTGATGAAGAGTATGTCGAGTGGGGTGTGAAGTTGGGTAAAGACGAGAAATTAAGACAAGAAATTGTCTGGAAATTGCGAAAGTCAAGACAAACATCACCCCTATGGAATGGCAAAAAATTTGCGCGGGAAATGGAGAATGCTTATTTACAGATGTGGCAAAGGTATATTCATCCCTAAAATCAGCAATGCCGGAAATCGAAGCGCCGGAAATTATGTTAATCTTTAATCAAAAGGCTGATTTTACAGCACTTCCCGATGTTATGATGTACATATCTAGCGGGCAAGATGCCCGCACCACAAGAGTTTCATGATTCAACTTTGTACCTCATCAAAGCGGAAAACGCTATAAATGACCCATCCTCACAAAAAAAGGATTGTGATTATGTTAAATAAAACACCAAATCAACTACAAAGACTGTATGAAATTGACGATTATCTCTGGTTGGAAGAAACTATTAAGCTTCTAAAAGCAAAAAATTTAGAAAACTTAGACTTAGAAAATTTAATTGAGGAGTTAGAAAGTTTGGGAAGAAATGATTTAAACAAAGTTAGAAGTCTATTAAGACAAATTATAATTCATATTTTACTATTAGAATATTGGCAAGACGAATATGATCGAAACCATCGGCATTGGCAGGCAGAAATAATTGCTTTTAGAGATGATTTAAACAATAGCTTAACTACTACATTAAAAAATAAGTTAGTTCAAGAATTAGATCATATTTACAATGTTGCTTTGAAAGTTGTTGTTCAAAAAACAGGATTAGCATCAAATCTATTCCCTGATCATTGTCCCTATTCTTTAGAACAATTATTAGATGATAATTGGTATCTTCAAAAGTAACTGGATTTAATATAGCGGTTCTTGGTTGAGTGAAATACAAGGACTTCAGCTATCAAAAAGAATCAAAAGTTGCACTATTGCTTAACCAAACCTACATTTCTAAGACTCTTAAAATTGACTTATCAAACTATCCAATTGATAACTTTTTAAGTTACTAACTGGCATTTGTGCTAAAGTTATTTTATCTTCACTACTCAAGATAACTCTACCATAAATGCGGGGTAACAAAGATTGCCATTGCATATTTCCTAACTTATCAATAAAGGAAATATCTATAGTATCGCTAATGTCTAAATCCTCCATTAATAAATTCATAGCTACACTAGATAAAAATATTTCTGCATCTTCTATAGTTAGATTACCTGTGTGGATAATCAGGGTAATTTTTTGATTTTCAGGGTGATTTGCTAATGTTTGAATTACCTGTTGTAATTCTAAACCAAGTTCATCTTCTGGTTCTGTCCAATCAGGAAATATGATTAAATTAATATCTCTTAATTTTAACTCATTGATAAAATCGCTGTTTTGATAATTATCTGAAGAAAAGTCTAAATTCAAATCTTGAGATAATTTATTTAGGACAGAGATAACATGAGGTTTTCCATGGAATCCAAAGGTGTTTTCCCAAGAAAAGTTTTCAAGTTCTTCTATGGGTTGTTCACAACTAAATTTAATAGCAACTTCTAAAGGTGCAAATTTAATACTTTTCGCTGTAAACCAGTCATAAAAATAATGGCAGATAATCAAATCTTCTGATAATGAAGATGTTTTTATATGATCAAAATCTAACTGTGAACATACTTCTAATAATTTTTTACTTCTTAAAGAAAAACCACCATTACCTACTCTATTTTTATTTAAGTCAAGTATATCTACTGTCTGACCTTGGGAGTTAACTAAATGAGATTGTTTGCGCCAAGGTGCGCCAATATAATCATAATTTAAAAATTCCTCTGACCACAACTGAGGATTGATAATAAAACCATCTCCTTGTGTAACTAAGCAAAATTCAGTCTCTATAAATGAATTAAGCTCTTTGATTATAAATCTGCTATATTCAACTAAACTCTTGATCGGATGAATTTTAATAATTTCTAATTGGGGGAAAAGTTCCAAATAACTTTGATCAATTTCCTCAGATGTAAAGAACAATACTCTATTAAAGTTTGCGTTTAAATTGGAAATTACTAAACTTAGTAACGTAAGTTCTATGTCTACGGAAGATATGGTGACTAGAGTTGTATTTTGCAGATTGATTTTATTTGTATTTTTATCCAGTAAATTAATAGCATTATTCAATAATTCTGTGATATTAATAGCCTGTTGTGTTTTAGCTAAAGATCCACTGTAAAAAGTTCTTTCAGTAAAATTATCTGCTTGGGTATCTCTGACTATGAAAGCAGGATGTTTTAAAGGAAACTGCATTTCTTCAACTGGTATATTAGCTAAAATACTATTTGTATCTGTTGCATGAGTTCCTTCTTGTCCAAATCCAATATTAGAAACTAAATTAATATTTGGTAAAACACTTAAACCTTGATTTATATAACAAGCAAATAACCAAGGATAATCCCAGGTATCAAAACCTTCATACATACTTTGGAAAATTACTGACCAGTATCTAAATGCTTGTTCATCTTGGAGAATATCAAATAGCCAATTTTCATCCCTAACTTCAGGCCAAAGCGTCATAGTATCATCATAATATTGCCATGCTCTTTTCCAAGTAGCCCATCCCCAACAATGGTTATAACGGGAAAAATAATAACTATAATTTCGTCTTTTTTGTCCAAACTGAAGATTTTGTCCAGAAACTAACATGATCCGCGAATTATGACGATATTTTTCTAATAACTCTTCACAAAAGCGAAAGAAACTAGGATCAGGGAGACAATCATCTTCTAAAATAATTGCTGCTTCAACTTGAGAAAATACCCAATCTAGTCCGGTATAAATTCTCTTTCGACAACCTAAATTAATATCAGAGTAATTAGTTAATACTTCACACTTCCAGTCAACTTGATTAATAATTGCTCTAGCAGCAAGACACTTTTCTAACTCTCCAATTTTATTCGCTCTTGCACCATCAGCGATAACTAATAATTTGGGAGGTTTAGCTTGACGGATGATTTCAAAAACTCTCTGAGTGACATCAGGACGGTTAAAGATGATAAAACAAACTGGGGTTTTTAATTGCCATTCATTCATAATTTTTTATGTGTACTTTTATTTCTTAAATTGCAATTACAGGACTGGTAATCTGAAAACAGGATCTTCCTAAACAAGAGCGTTTTTCGCTAGGTAAGTCTCCTCTGGATAATAAACTAACATCTTTAAAGAAGATGGAAGTGCAGTTTTTATAAAGATAGCTAGGAATCATTCCATAAAAATCAATTTTCATAAATCCTGAGTCTAGTAATTTTTTAACACCTTCTGCGTGTCTGTGATCATCTGTGTTATCAAAAATAATAAATCCTTGGTCTTTTACTTTAGATATAGCAAATTCAGCACATTGATTTCTATTGCTACCGTCAACAATAATTACATCAAATAAATGATCTTCATATTTCTTTTTTTTGTGGCAGGGTATTATACTGTAGCTGATCTAATAGGTTTAATTTTTCTATATCTAGTGAATCTTTGATTATCTCTTCTAGAGTCCAACCAGGTAATTGTTCTAATCCTATTTGATTAATAAATTCTTTGTCTTCACATTCTAAAATAATTCTAGAGTGCAAAACTGGCAATAAACCTTTATATTCTTCTGGTGAATTTGTTTTTAATAAATTAAATTGTGGTAATTTATCATCATTAGTTTCTATATTTTCTTGATAACAAAGATTGAGTAAAACATCTGCTAATAAGAAGTTCGCATCTTCTAAACTGGTATTTTGGATATCAATAAGTAAGGCAATATCACTATTTTTAGGGTGATCAATAATGGCTTGGCATATATTTAGTAACTGTGCAAATATTACTTCTATAGATTGATTCCAATCTGGGAAAATGATAAAATTAGTGTTTCTTAAATTCAGTTGATAGTTGTTTTCTGCTGATTTTATAGCTTTTAATACAGCATGAACATGAATAACTTGATGTCCCGAATTTTTCTCATCAATGCTAACAATACTAAATTCCCCTTTAAAACCATAATGACTTTGACAACCTGCTAAATAAGGAGGAAATTCTTGGCAATAATACATAAAGGAATTAATATTCCAAAAACTGACATGGGTAGGATCTTGAAATGCTCCTCTGCCATCAGTTGATGGTACGAAGATGTCAACTATTCCATCTGGCTTTAATATTCTCCAGATTTCATTCATTGTGTGGATTCTATCAGGCAGATGCTCAATAATATCGTATGCTTTAAGAAAATCAACACTATTATCTGGAAATGGAAAATGACCATTCAAATTAGCAATAACATCTACACCATCAGCAGCAACTAAATCTACACCTATAAAACCTTTAGCTTTATGAGTTCCACATCCTAAATCTACATTTACCAACAAGTTAGCATTATTCATAATGTCAATACTTTTTTTATTAAGTTGTTGTTGATCTGACTCAAATAAATTTTTTTCTTCTTGCTTATCACAAATTAATAATATACCATTATTTTGAAAATATTTTCTCCCAGGATAAAAGTGCTGTAACTTACTTTTTATTTCTAAATCAATAGGGCGCGTAAATGTTAGCTCAATTTTATCAGTGATAAAACTGCTTTGATTAATATATGCTAAGTAATCTTCTGTAAATAAGCGATTAATATGAGATGAATGATAAATATAATAAACCATCAGATTAGCCGTTTCTTTGTCAGTAAATTGACATAGATGGCTATACATTTGCGGTGGATTCATTAAAAGATGACCCCAAGGGGGAATAGGAGAGTCACCAAAATGAAATTTTTGGCCTTGTTGATCAACTATATTCGGTAAATGATGTCCATCATAAGCAGACCAGATAGGAGAAAACATTGAAAACAATTTGCCTCCTGGTTTAAGAGCTAGAAACATTTTATCCAAAGCTAATGGCAATTTATGAATATGCTCAAAAGTCGCAATAGAAAAAATTAAATCATATTGGTTATAATATTCCTCTGGTAAATCTTCAATATTTTCTAGATAAAGATTATATTTATTTTGTTGTTTATTATTGAACTTGTAATCAGAAGTATTCTTAATGTTTTTAATAATTGTACCTGTGTGAGTTATTCCTCCCGTTTCTTGCAATGATTCTTCATAATCTGGTGTTTCAATTCCTGTCCATGATTTCACACCAAGATAATCAAAAACAAAATCAGGAGGTAAACTTCCTCCTACTTCAAGTACATCTTTATTTTCAAATCCAACTAATTGCTGACAGATATGAGCAAAATTGACATGATAACCAAGGTTGAATTTAGATTGACATTCTTGTATTTGTTCTGGTTTTAGCATTTGTTCCTTAAGAGATAAGAAATATTTTTTTAATGTAGGTTAAAAAATTGTGAATATGTTGTGTATTTTTTTATTACTTTGCTTTTTCTCTGATTGTTTCCTTTACATTCAGTAACACAGTTTTAAAATCCTACCTATTTAATTTTACCAGTTTCTCCATAACGGCAACCTCCTCAATTACCTCTATATCTATAGATTACCCACAATTTCCCAAAATCTATCACTTTCTGGATATGCTAATGTTAATTTTCACAAATCTTTACAGCAGTAATAATTAAACGCGGCTGGACGCAGATAAACGCGGATCATATTGTACTTCATTAAAGAATGTTTTAAAGCTTTATGGCTACGCTAAAAACTAGGTCTAGCTGGGTGGAATAAGGTCACTGTTCCCTGTAACCTTTTCCCTGTAACCTGTTCCCTGTTCCCTGACCACACCAGTAAATTCACAGAATCAACCGGACTCCTATATGAGATTCATATATTTCCAATTCCCTGAAATATTAAATTATTATCTACAATTAATCGCTTTGCTATCTGTGGAAATTGTTGCTGAAAATAGGTTTTTAAAAGCTGACTATCACCACCAGTTATGATCATCTGACTATCAGGAAATAACCCCCACCAAGCTTCGATAAAATCTTTTATCCCACTTAATAAAGTGTAAATTACTCCACTTTGAATAGCCTCTGATGTATTCATGGCAAATCGTGGTGGTAAAGTTGTGATTAAACTAGTTTCTAATAATGGTAATTGTCCCGTTTTTTGTCCTAAACTGCTCAATTGTAACCCCAAACCCGGTAAAATTGCTCCCCCAAATAAACATTTATGCTCGTCTACACCTGTAAAAGTCAATGCTGTACCGCCATCAATTACTAATGTGGGAAATCCCCAAGTTATTCCCGCACCCCACAACGCCAAAGCGCGATCAATTCCTAAGGTGGGGTACATTCTCTGTAATGGTACATCTGCTAGGGTAATCAGACGCAAATAGGGATAAATTTGCCAAAGTGCAGTTTGCTGGGGAACAACAGAGGCAAAAATCACAGGCACAGGATAATCTGGGGACATAGGAAGAATATCCCCAGGTAAAGAAATCACTTTTAGCCAATTATCTAATGTTGGCAATTGGGCTAATTGTTGGATAATAGATGCAGATGGATGAAATGTATCCCCAGTTAAGTATAGGGTTTTATCTATGAATAATCCCCAATGAACACGGGAATTACCAATTATTAATGCTAAGGAAAGATGCTGTTGATTTTTTGCAGGAGGATGATTTGCCAATGTTTTAATTTTCTTAACTGAACTATAGGTTTTTTAATAATAATTAATATTAAACCTGTGCCACAATAGGAGAAAGGCATAAATACTCAATTTATTTAGGAGGGGCGTTATGGTATTGCTCACGGAAAAGTTAAAAAAGCGTTTGACCATAAATACCATAGATATCAGTGAACATACCACGGCGATTCGCTCTTTAGACTGGGACAGAGATCGCTTTGATATTGAGTTTGGTTTGCAAAATGGCACAACATACAACTCTTTTCTAATTCGTGGTGAGAAAATAGCCCTAGTTGATACCTCCCATGAAAAATTTCGCCAACTTTATTTTGATACTCTCACAGGTTTAATTAATCCCCAAGATATTGACTATTTGATTGTCAGTCACACTGAACCAGATCACAGTGGACTAGTCAAAGATTTATTACAAATCGCTCCGAATATAACCGTTGTTGCGTCAAAAGTGGCAATTCAGTTTTTAGAAGATTTGGTACACCAACCATTTAAGCGTAAAATTGTTAAAAATGGCGATCGCTTGGAATTAGGTAATGGCCATGAATTAGAATTTGTCATTGCTCCGAATTTACACTGGCCTGACACCATTTTCACCTTCGACCACAAAACCCAAATTCTTTACACCTGCGACGCTTTCGGCTTACATTACTGCTCAGAAAGTACCTTTGATGACGACTTAGCAGCCATAGAAGCCGATTTTAAATATTATTATGATTGTTTAATGGGACCAAATGCCCGTTCTGTCCTGTCCGCAATGAAGCGTATGGCAGAATTAAACACCATTCGCATAATTGCCACCGGTCACGGACCTCTATTGTACCACAATGTGGAAGAATTAACAAGCCGTTATCGCCACTGGAGTCAAGGACAAACCAAAGGGGAAACCCCCGTAGGCATATTCTACGTCTCTGAGTACGGTTTTGGCGCACAAATAGCCCAATCCATAGCGAATGGGATTACAAAAACTGGTGTGGCTGTAGAAATGGTAGATTTAGCCACTGTCAACGAATTACAAGAACTGCGGGAACTGGTAGGACGTTGTACGGGTTTAGTCGTGGGAATGCCTCCAGCTTCGGGTAATTCTAACATTCAAGCGGCCTTGAGTACAATTTTAGGTTCTGCCAAAGAAAAACAGGCCATTGGTATTTTTGAAACCGGTGGAGGAGATGATGAACCTACCTATCCGCTGTTAAATAAATTCCGGGCTTTAGGCTTAAATATCGCTTTCCCCGTAATTGAAATCCGGGAAACACCCACGGCTAACACTTATAAAAAATGTGAAGAAGCGGGGACAGATTTAGGACAATGGGTGACAAGAGACAAAAGTATCAAAGCCATGAAATCCCTGGCGGCTGATTTAGATAAAGCCTTGGGCAGAATTAGCGGCGGTTTATATATTATCACAGCCAAAAAAGACGACGTATCCAGTGCCATGTTAGCGTCCTGGGTTAGTCAAGCCAGTTTCAAACCCTTGGGTTTTTCCATCGCTGTGGCCAAAGATCGGGCGATAGAATCACTGATGCAAGTAGGCGATCGCTTCGTTCTGAATATACTCGAAGAAGGCAACTATCAACCATTAATGAAACATTTCTTAAAAAGATTTGCCCCCGGTGCAGACCGTTTTCAAGGAGTGAAAACCCAACCTGCGGAAAATGGCGCACCCATACTTACAGATGCCCTAGCTTACGTAGAATGTGAAGTAGTTAGCCGCATGGACTGTGGTGATCATTGGGCAGTATACAGCACTGCTTACGCTGGTAGAGTATCAAATCCTGATGCCATGACAGCAGTACACCACCGGAAAGTCGGGAATCATTATTAAAACCCCACCCCTAGCCCCTCCCCGCAAGCGAGGAGGGGGATAAGAGGGTTTTGTCTGTGTTAAAAACTATGACACAAAAGTTAGTTATAGATTAAGATTTATCACGGAGGTATTGTTATAAAAAGTCTTACAGCATAATATCAATATTAACTATCAGGAAAACAAACCCTATGAAAACAAAATCTTTGTCGAAATCTTTTTTGCCATTAGTTATTAGTAGTGCTGTTGCTGGTATCATCTCCAGTATTGCATCTCCAGCACAGGCTATTGTACAGACATGGACATGGAGTTCCAACACCACTGCTCACAGTGGTGAGAACTTTACTGCTCAAGGAGAATTAGATGTTGAGAATAATCTAATAGTAGGTTTTCGTGGTACCAGAATGGGCGCTAAGATAACCGGCTTCGCTCAAGACGTGCCTTGGTTGGGTCAGGATAATGGATGGTTTAATAAGTTGACTTACTATACGGACTATGTTATCAACGAAGGTGGTGATAAGGAAGAAGTCGAAGTGCACGGTGGTAAATATGTAACAATCGAGAAGGATGCACGATGGCATTATGTGTTTGATGCATCAGGTTCCTTCCAAGCCTCCCCTGTCCCTGTTCCCTTTGAAACCTCTCCGTACTCAGTCTTAGTAGGCTCTTTAGCCCTGGGTGCAATGGTTGCAGCTAAAAAAGCTAAACAAAACATAGCATTAAAAACCTGCGTTGCCAAGGCAGTGGAGACGATTAGCTAGGATAAATTTTTCCACCTAAAATCTAGGAAAAACTAATAGATTAGACATATCCAGGAAATATGTGGTTTCCAAAATCCTTGTAGAGACCTTCCATGGAAGGTCTCTACATTCTTTAAATTAAGTCAAATAGCAACAGCAAAATATGAAAAATTATCACATACCTAATCCTAATTCTTGTCCTCCCTCCTCGCTTAATTCTTGTCCCCCCTCCTCGCTTAATTCTTGTCCCCCCTCCTCGCTTGCGGGGAGGGGGTTAGGGGGTGGGGTCTCTTGGCAAAGCCCACCCGAAGTCTGGGAAAAACTCAAACCTTTAGCCCGACAAATGCGGACTGAACCGACATTAGCAGAAAAGCAACTTTGGCAAAGATTAAAAAATAAGCAACTGCTGGGTTTATTGAATATGCTTTAGCTAGATTTCCAGGCACAATGAAAAAATAGCAAACGGAGAAGGTATCTATGGAAATTGCACCACATATCAGCGTAGATAGTGGTATCCACCACGGCACACCTGTTATTACCGAGACCCGCGTTCCTATTTCTATTATTATTGGCTCTCTCGCTGGTGGTATGAGCAAGGAAGAAGTGATGCAAGAATACGAACTCAGTAAAAATCAAGTTGAAGCTGCTCTCAGTTACGCTGCTGATTTGGTTAAACACACCCAAGTTACTGCATTGGGAGCATAAATCTTGAACTTCCTCGTTGATGAAAATATGCCCCGTTCCCTTGCGCCCCAAATTGCGGCGTTGGGATTTGCGGTGCAAGATGTACGGGACATCGGTTTACGCGGACACCCTGATACTGAAGTTATGGAAGCTGCTATTACTGCTGAGGCCATTATCATTACCCGCGATAGAGGACTTGCCAATCCTAGAACTTGGCCGGAAGCCTTCACCGCTGGAGCTATTTTCATTAATCTTCCCGATGATACTCCAGCCACTAGCATCAATACTAAAATTATTGAACTTTTAACTAACCGCTTACCCGTCTCTCTCCTGGGTGCTTACACCACTCTCGAACCCCGTCGCGCCCTCTCTCGTCCCGTCTGTCGTAGACTTTAGTTTTTCCCAATTACCAATTACCAATCACCAATCACAAATGACCACTAAACCCCGTGATGTCCAAATATTGCCCATTGGTACAGATACCATAGTATTGCGATCGCGCAGTTGGGCTAGATTAAGATTTGAAATTGAATATGCTTTGGCTAAGGGAACAACGGCTAATTCTTATCTTATCCAAGGCGATAAAAATGCCCTTATTGACCCCCCTGGCGAAACTTTTACCGAAATTTACCTCCAAGCTTTACAACAGCGGTTTAACGTCAAAAATCTCGATTATGTAATTCTTGGTCACGTTAACCCCAACCGGGCTGCGACGTTAAAAGCTTTACTGGAAATTGCACCCCAAATTACCTTTGTTTGTTCTAACCCAGGGGCGATAAATTTACGCGCTGCTTTGGAAAAAGAAGATCTATCAATTCTGGTCATGCGGGGGGAAGATACTCTAGATTTAGGTAAAGGACATCATTTACAATTTATTCCTACTCCTAACCCCCGTTACGCTGACGAACTTTGTACCTGGGACAGGCAAACGGAAATTTTATTTTCTGATAAACTATTTGGGGCGCATATTTGCTCAGATCAGGTTTTTGATGAAGGGTGGGAGGTGTTTAATGAGGATAGACGCTATTATTTTGACTGTTTAATGGCACCTCACGCTAAACAAGTGGAAACAGCTTTAGATAAATTAGCAGATTTGTCCGTGCGAATGTACGCTACGGGTCATGGTCCAATAGTCCGCTATGGTTTAATTGATATTACCAAGGGTTACAAAGAATGGACTAAACAGCAAACCTCCGCTGATATGACTGTGGCTTTAATTTATGCCTCAGCTTATGGTAATACTGCAACTTTAGCACAAGCGATCGCACGGGGTATCACTAAGGCTGGTGTGAGTGTCGAGGCCATTAACTGTGAATTTACCGAACCCGAAGAAATTAAAGCCACTGTGGAAAAATCTGCCGGTTTTGTCATAGGTTCTCCCACTTTAGGTGGACACGCACCCACACCAGTACAAACAGCTTTAGGAATAGTCCTTTCAACTGCGACTAATAATAAATTAGCGGGGGTATTTGGTTCTTTTGGTTGGAGTGGGGAAGCGGTTGATTTAATTGAAGGTAAACTTAAAGACGCAGGCTACAGATTTGGTTTTGACACCATTCGCGTCAAGTTCAAACCCAATGAAGTCACATTACAAACCTGCGAGGAAGCGGGAACTGATTTTGCTCAAGCATTGAAACGCGCTGCTAAAAAATCCGTGGTGGCTAAACAACCTGCTACAAATGTCGAACAAGCAGTAGGGCGCATAGTTGGTTCTTTGTGTGTAGTTACAGCAACTCAAGGAGACATCAAAACGGGAATGTTAGCTTCTTGGGTAACACAAGCTAGTTTTAATCCGCCTGGTTTAACTATTGCGGTTGCTAAAGACCGGGCTATGGAAAACATGACTCACACAAATAACAAATTTGTAGTTAATATCTTGGCCGAAGGGAGAGAAATTCGTAAGCAATTTATGAAAGTTTATGCTCCCGGACAAGATAGATTTGCGGGTTTAGACATTCAAGAAGCCAATAATGGCGGTATTATTATTAATGGAGCTTTGGCTTATCTAGAATGTTCCGTACAAAGTCGTATGGAAGCAGGTGATCATTGGTTGGTTTATGCGACTGTTGATGATGGTAAAGTCTTAAATCAAGATGGTGTCACAGCAGTACATTATCGCAAGTCAGCGAGTTATTATTAACACCTTAGGTCTTAGCCCCTCTAGGAATTAGTATCCCTCGTTCCCAGACTCCCGCTGGGAAGGGCTACCAAGAGGGTCGGCCTCCAATTCCATAATACAAGCCATTTTATCCGATTTTATCCTGCTGCTTGAGGCAGAGCCTTATCAACTACATTCCTAGTCTCTGACAGCGATTTTCGGGTAAATGAATCACATTTTTTTGTCTCACGCTCCAGACGCAGAGGCGCAAAGAGGAATCAAGAGTGTGATCTAAATATATGAAAACTGCTGTAATGATTGACAATTGGGTTGGTTAATTGACCCCCAAAATCAACAAGTAGAAATTTACCGACGGGGAAAACCTGTAGAAACTCTCCAATTTCCCGTATTGCTGTCTGGAGAAGACCTATTACCAGGATTTGAATTACAATTTGAGAAAATTACTAGCAAAAAAAATACCCACCCCGCTAACGGAATAGGTAATTTTTTTAGCATTTAATAACTAAAAGTCTTAGCTAAGTTCTGCTTAATAACGGTTACGTGAACCGCCGCCACCACCGTAGCCGCCACGACCACCATTAGAAGGACCTCTGTCTTCTTTGGGTTTGGCTTTATTCACTTTTAACTCACGTCCCATCCATTCTGCACCATCAAGAGCTTCAATAGCGGCGGCTTCTTGAGCTTCAGTACCCATTTCCACAAAACCAAAGCCGCGCAAGCGACCTGTTTCACGGTCTGTAGGAAGTTGAACACGTTTCACAGCACCGTACTCTGCGAAAACTTGACTGAGAGCTTCTTGTGTAACTTCGTAAGAGAGGTTACCCACGTAAATTGACATAGAATATTTCCAAAATCATGAGATTGTAGAGATTTAGATTTCGGAGAGAAGTCTGTATATACCAAAAGGGAAAGCCTGTCAATACTAACAACAAACATTACTGCCGAATTAATTTCCACATCTCCATTATTACACAAAAAATTGTAATTGTGCAAAGAAGTTTAAAAAATGTTGTAAAAAGTAATATTTACTATTTATGAGCAGCCATTAATTAACTTTTGATTAACTTCCCCCCACGCAACTTAATCTTAAACCTAAGCTGATCGCGGCTTTTGCAAATATTGACCAATCTCAAATGTTCACCAACACTGAAAAAATGCTTTTCATGGTGCAATATTTAATACCAATTATTATTTTAATTGATTCCTTAAATACTGAATTATTGCCTTGAGTTCGCCAACATAGAGTTTAACACAGGGTTTCATGATTCTTTGACATTTCCGCGTCTTTAGTCACGGAAGTATCAAAACTTTGTTGAAAACATTAACTTTTTTAATAGTGTTTTTCTATCATTATTTTGTAATTATTCATGATCAAAAAGGTCTAATTGTGTTTGTTTTACTTCCCTTTGTTTTTCGGCAGATTTCAACACTTCTAAACTTAAACGAATATCTAGGCGTTTTTGTGCTTCGATAATTTCCTGTATGGTGACAATCATAATTCTATCTACAGGTTGACTCATATAACGACTTTTGTAAATTCCTGCTTCTTTTGCAGTTTTGATCATCTCCTTAGTTGGTGGTTTAAGAGTAATAAAAATTCCTAATTCTGCTTTTTCTAAAGTAATTGTTCGTTGTAAATCTCGAATATCACCAGATTTGACGTTACCAGATTTTACCTGTAAAATAATCTTTTCTGGTTCGTCTTTGTCCCCTGTAAAATAAGCTATACCATCAATACCTTTATCTGCTCCTTTTTTTTGATTAATGGTAGCACGATTATTAGAATAGGTTAAAACTGCCCATTTTTCAAATTCTTTGCGGGTGCGATCATCATCTTCTTTACCGACATTATTATATATTTGATTATAATTACGTTTAGAATTAAATGGCGGATCAATATAACAAAGGTCAATAGTTTCATCTTTGATATGTTTTCTTAATACTTCCAAATTATCGCCATAAAATAGTTGATTAACCATGATTAATGCTCCCACAAAATAATTATTGATTAACTGATGAATTTAAACTCGAAAGCATTGATAATTACCAAACTTGAACAAGGATTACCTGCTATTACTCCAGCCTTTGGTGCAACATTAGCAGAAGCCTGTGCTATTTGTTTAAACAATCAAGGGTATATTCAGGGTATAGAACTGACAGTCAAAGGAGAATTTACCTCTGTTTTTAAACTATATTGGCAAGATGTAACAGACCAAATGCTACGCTGTTGGAACGATAGCGAATATACCACAGCACAGGCAGCTTATGGAATTGCTTTTTTGATTATACAAGAGCTTACAGACTATACAGTTATCGAACGCTCTCGCAGAGGAACAGGATTTGATTACTGGTTAGGTAAAAAGGGTGATAATAGTGAACTACCATTTCAAAATGCTGTGCGGTTAGAAGTTTCCGGTATTCGTAAAGGCGACGACAGCCGAATAAAAGCTAGAATTAAACAGAAGCTTGAACAGGTCAGGCCGACAGATGGTACAGTCCCAGCTTATATTGTGGTAGTTGAATTTAGTAATCCTTTAGCATTCATAGTAAAAAAATGAGTCAGATTCAAGAGTTACATCAACAAGCTATGGATTTAGCAGAAATGGCACAAGTTGCTAAACTCAAAAGTAACTTAGATTTAGCTTCTCAATTATCCCGACAAGCATTTGAGAAAGAAAGATTAGCAGCAGAATTAATAGCAGATAATTTTGCAGCAGAACCAACTCGTTCAATATTATATCGTAGTGCGGCAACCTTAGCAATTGACTGTGGAGAAATTCACAGTGCAGAACATTTAATTGCAGTTGCTTTATTAGGAAATCCACCAATTGAAATTGCGGAAGAACTTAAAGATTTATTTGTGCAAATCAATATTCATAAATATTTTGCCCGTCGAGGTGTTGTATTTGATGAAGCTAAACTTCAGATTTTTAGCTAGGAATTAGCAACTATTAAATAAGAGCAATAGTCAGAAGAAATTCAGTTATTTGCTACCCCCGATGAGAACCCGGGGGTTTTAAATGTTTAACCGACAGAGATTATTTGTGGTCGTGTTGCTACTTTTTCCATGGCCGCAAAAACTTCTTTTCTAGCCCATTGATCTGCGTTTAAAATGTCATCTAAAGTGGGATTTTTTTTGTGATCATGTTGATGGCGATCGCACACAAATTCGATACATTTAGGAATATCTAAAAATTGAATTTTCTCGTCCAAAAATAACGCCACAACTTGTTCATTTGCTGCATTTAATACAGCGGGCATAGAACCTCCAGCCCTACCAGCAGCATAAGCTAAACGCATACAGGGATATTTTTGATGATCTGGTTCACGGAAAGTTAAATCACCAGATTTGACGAGATTCAATCTTTCCCAATTAGTGTAAATTCGCTCTGGCCAAGATAAAGCATAAAGCAAAGGTAAACGCATATCTGGCCAACCCAGTTGAGCTAAAACTGAAGTATCTTGTAATTCTATTAATGAGTGAATAATACTTTGGGGATGAATGACAATTTCGATGTTGTTATAATCTACCCCAAATAAATAATGAGCTTCAATGACTTCCAGACCCTTATTCATCAAGGTTGCGGAATCTACGGTGATTTTTCTTCCCATTGACCAATTAGGATGTTTAAGAGCATCCGCAACTTTTACCGCTGCTAATTTTTCTACAGGCCAATCTCGGAAAGCACCACCAGAAGCGGTAAGTAATATCTTCCGTAAACCACCTTGAGGAACACCTTGCAGACATTGGAAAATAGCGGAATGTTCGGAATCTGCTGGTAATAATTTAACTCCATGTTTTGCCACTAAGGGTAAAACTACGGGAGCGCCAGCAATCAGAGTTTCTTTATTGGCTAAAGCAATATCTTTACCAGCTTCAATGGCGGCGATAGTCGGTAATAAACCTGCACAACCAACAATACCAGTAACAACGGTTTGAGAATCGCCATAACGAGCAACTTCTATCACTCCCTGCTCTCCAGCCAGTAAAATGGGTTGGGGATTTAAGTCTTTAATGGCTGCTTGGAGTTCTGGTAATTTATCAGCAGCGGAAATGGCGGCGATTTCTGGGCGAAATTGGCGAATTTGCACCGCAAATAACTCCACATTCCTGCCAGCAGCTAATCCAACAATACGGAACTTATCTGGGTGTTCAGAGACGATATCTAAGGTTTGAGTACCAATTGAACCAGTAGAACCAAGTAGGGTAATAGCTTTCACAATTTTTTAACAATTAATAGATAATTTTAACTATAAATGCCTTGGGACTCGTTGATCAGGGCAATTTATGAATTGCACCAACGGTAAATTTAATATCAATCTACAGGGATCAGATTTTAATAATAATTAAACGCAGCTAAACGCAAGTAAACGCAGATATATAAATGGATTTTATGACAACCTTTGCTATTTTTGCCATTAATGCTTAACATTACTTAAAAGTAACATCAAATCAGGAAAAACAAAAGCCTATGGTTAAAGCACAAATGGCGATCGCATCTGTTCGAGAAGCCGCCCGTAGCTTGCCTATAATCGCCACCAGCATCGCTAAATTTATTTGGACGGAAGATTTCTTATTTCCCGCTGCTATGTGGCTTGTCAGTCGTCTATTGGTGGGTATTTCTATGTTACTGATTGCTCCCAATCTCCCCCCATTACCAGATGGAATTACGCCCCATTTGGGCTGGGGGATTTTTAATGTTTGGGATACTGTACATTATCGGGCGATCGTTACTCAAGGTTATGAATTTGTTGATGATGGTAAACAACATAATTTAGCATTTTTTCCCCTATTTCCTGTCAGCATTTTTATGTTCATGAAATTGGGTTTTTCCTTGGAGATAGCTGGATTAATCATCAATAATTTGGCATTTTTAGGGACAGTTTATTGTTTATATTCTTGGTTAAAAAAAGAATGTGGCATCAGTGCAGCCCATTGGACAATTGTTGTCATAAATTGTTGTCCTATGTCTCTATTTACAGGAGTAATTTACACAGAAGGTTTATATTTGTTATTGAGTACAATAGCTTTACGTGCCTTTGATCAAAAACAATATATTTACACAGCAATTTTTGGGGCAATGGCAACAGCAACACGCCCCACAGGCATGGTATTAATCCCCGCATTTTTAATCACAGCTTGGCGACAAAATAAACCACCAATTGCCTATATAGCAGGTTTATTATCCGCTACAGGTTTATTAGTATTTAGTGTGTATTGTGGGGTAAACTTTGATAATTTTCTCGCCTTCATTGCTGCACAAAAAGGATGGCGGCCTTCCTTAGGTTTTGACTGGGAAGGTTGGTTAAATATGTTCATGCAAATTCCTTTTGGCAACAATTGGTATTTTGGTTGGGTGGAAAATGATGAAGGTGGAATTAAAGACTTTTGGTATCCGCTGTTTTTTAGTTTAATTATGATTAGTTCTTCTTGTTTATTCTATTGGCGTAAATATTTCCATCCCCAGATATTCCGTGCTGCTTATGTCATAGTCATATTATTATTAATAATTGCCGACCAAGGATTAATAAATAATTTGCTCAATTTATCTATGATATTAGGTAGTAGCTATTTCTTATGGCGTTTCCGTCAGCAACTAACTCCCATTATGGTAGTTTATGGTTTTTGTGGTATTGGTTTACTTTTAGCTTCTGGTGGGACAATTTCTTTAAGTCGTCTTGCTTATGGAATTATTCCTCTGAATATAGCTATAGGTGTGTGGTTATCTCGCTATCCCCGTTATGCTTATTTAGTTATGGGTATATTCATCACTTTATTAAGTAAATTAGCAGTGGGTTTTGCTCAAGAAATTTGGGTTGGTTAAGGAAGTTTCAACTATTATTTTCTATTTCAGATTCTCTAACTTCAAAGTTTACTTTATTGTATATATCCTGCAAAGAAATGGAAAAAGGTACTGTTGTTAGAGATACAGCACTTTGCGCGACTAACTGGTACAGTAGCAGCAGTGAGAAAAATAGTTTTGGAGTTGTTGGCTGGAGCATAAGAGGACTCCTAGTGACAACAG
>OMJF01000038.1 GCA_900299285.1 Anabaena sp. 54
TCAGACTTTTGCAAATGCAAAGCATAGAACCTTAATATAAGTTAGACAAGAAATTAAAGGATGGATAATGCGTGTTTTTGTACTAATTTTTAATGCTGGTACGGATAATGAGGGCATTCACAGCGTTCGCATTACCAATGGCCAAGGACTAGAAGGTAATCAAATCCTCATGTTTGAATCAGAAGATGATGCTACTCGTTATGCTTTAATGTTAGAAGCTCAAGACTTCGCTGTACCCACAGTGGAAATGATGGATGCTGCTGAGGTTCAGGAATTTTGCGAAAGTGCCGGCTATGATTGGGAAATTATCTCGGAAAACAGTGAGTTAGCGATTCCACCAGCAATGAACGTGGAAGAAACTGACTGGCAAGCTGAAGCCGAAATAGGGTACACTGGTAATGATTTACTGTCCACAGATTCATCTGTCCCGGAAATTGTTAATTCTGATTTAGATAGTATTCGTCGTCAACTAGAAGGGCTATTATAATTTGGGTCATGTCATTAGTTATGATCAATAAATGACAACTGACTATTGATTTGGTATCATTGACACAGAATATACAAGATGACAAATTTCCAGGAACGCGGACATCTACTCACGGAACAAGTTAATCCCAATAGTCTCAATTTAGACCAACTCAGTTCTCTAGAATTGGTGGAATTATTTAATAATGAAGACCAAAAAGCAGTAGCATCTGTGGCAGAGGCTAAGGTTGAGTTAGCAGCAGCTATTGATTTGACGGCGGAGAGGTTGCGTCAAGGGGGACGTTTATTTTACGTGGGTGCAGGGACAAGTGGTAGATTAGGAGTATTAGATGCTGCTGAATGTCCACCTACTTTCTGCACTCCGGCCGAGTTGGTACAGGGAATTATTGCTGGTGGCGCTGGTGCATTGGTTCGCAGTTCTGAGGATTTAGAAGATCGATCTGAAGATGGAGAAAGTGCTATTTCTCAACGACAAATTACCCAACTAGATGTGGTCGTCGGTATTACTGCTGGAGGAACAACGCCTTTTGTTCACGGCGCTATTAACGCTGCTCGTCAACGCGGAGCTAAAACTATTTTTATAGCTTGTGTCCCCGCTGAACAAGTCACTATTGAGGCTGATATTGATATTCGCTTGTTAACAGGTCCAGAAATTTTGGCTGGTTCTACTCGTTTGAAAGCGGGAACTGTAACAAAATTGGCTTTAAATACTCTCTCCACTGGGGTAATGGTCAAACTCGGTAAGGTCTATGGTAATCGCATGGTTGATGTTGCTGTGACTAATCAAAAGTTACGCGATCGCGCTTTACGGATTCTACAAGATTTGACGGGTTTAAGCCGAGAAGCGGCGGGTTCTCTACTGGAACGCGGCGGGAAATGGGGGAAGTTGTCTTTATTAATGCAGTGGACTGGTTTAGATCAGGAAGCGGGTAAGGAATTACTAGCTGCACATTTGGGTAATCTCCGTCAAGCTGTGACTAGTTATAATGATCATAATTCCGGTGTTGGTAAGTAAAGGTATGAATTTGACTTCACCTATATATATCTAAGTGTTTTAGAACTAGCTTAACACACCATTCCAGGCACAGAGGACGCACAGAGAAAGAGCTTTATATCCTATATTTGCGTCAAAATAGTGAAAGTTGACCTTCTTTTTTTAGTTTCCAACTGTCTTCTCATAATGCGTTCTCATAATGTCTTCTAAAACTGTGAGAATTGTTTGATTTTCTGGGGTAGTTCTGTTTTTTAAAAGTGGTAATAAATGCAATACTATTTCATCAAAGCTGGGGTTTTTTCTTTCTCGTTCCATTCTGCGTAAGTAACTGATTAAGTAGTATTTAATTCTTAATTTTATATCAATATGTGATTTGAATTTTGTTATGTTAAATCAGAATATTCTTTACGTAAGAGTTATGAAAGAATAAACCACGAAGATACGAACATCACGAAGAAAAGAGGGTTTGAGAGATATTTGGTGTAAGTCTTGAGATAAATATCAAAAATTTTGATTACTTTATAAGGGTAAGAAATTGAAAAAACATCAGTCAACTAATTAATATATTTTCTCTATTGTAATTTCTGCTATTTTTTAGGTGTTGCTTCACCAAATTTAATGACAAGGGAAATTGATATACTCACTATTAAAATCAATGTCATACTTAAAGCTGAACCAAAACCCCAATTTTGAGTAGCACCAAGAAACTGATTATAAACTAATCTGGCCGCTGTCATACTGGAAGCACCTCCTAATAGTTCGGGGTCAATAAAATCCCCTAATGCAGTAATAAACACTAGCAATGAACCAGCCCCAATACCCGGTAAAACTTGAGGTACAGTCACTTTTAAAAAAGTTTGCATGGAATTTGCACCTAAATCAGCAGCAGCTTCTAATAGTCTTTTATCTAATTTTTCTAGGGAAGCATACAAAATTAATACCATGTAGGGTAATAGGCTGTAACTCATACCAATTAATACGGCTAAATTACTATTGAGAATATCTAAAATTGGTAAACCAATACTGGTTAACAAACTATTTAATAATCCACTGGGACGCAAAATTGTAATCCATGCGTAAGAACGCAATAAAGAAGAAGTCCATAAAGGTAATACGAAAGCTAATACTAACAAATTCTGCCAGCGATTTGGTACTATTACAGCAATCCAATAAGCAACAGGAAAACCTAACACTAAGGTGCTAATAGTAGTACCAAAGGCAAAAAAAAGTGAGTTTAATATCACTTTTAAATAAATCGGTTCAAAAATGTGAATATAATTACTAAAACCACTGGGATTTACTAAATCCCCCGGACGAATATCTGGAACTAAGCTTAACTCAAAAATGATTAATGTTGGCAAAACTAATAATATTAATAACCAAATACCAGATGGTGCTAGTAATGTCAAGAGAGGTAGCCAATTTTTCCAGGCTGTTTGTAATTTGTCGGTTTTTTTCAGGTTGTTAGTAGATTCCATTTGAGTATTAGGGTTTGGTGATTTTGGATGAGGATTAACCTACAAGGGTTATAATTTGACTGTATCATTAATTTTCTTATGATAGTAATTGTGTCCAATATCTATCATAGGTTTCTTCAAACTTTCCCAAGGGGGTAATTCGTTCACATTTTGCTAATATTGATTCTGGAGGAAATAAATTGCTGTTCTGTTGAATTGTCTTTGGTAATTGCTCAAATGCTTCTCTATTAGGGGTAGAAATATATAGTCTTTGGGCAATTTTGGCAGCTATGTCTGGTTGTAAAATTAAGTTGATCCAAGCATAAGCACCAGCTAGATTAGGGTTTGATTTAGGAATGACAATGGTATCTGTCCATAATGAAGAACCACTACCTGGAACGACAAATTTTAGTTTGGGGTTTTCTCTAGAAATTCTCACCGCGTCCGCAGAATAACACATCGCAATTAATAGGTCTCCTGCTAGTATTTTATTTTGCCAAGCATCTGTATCAAAAGCAGCAATGGCAGGTTTGAGTAATTTTAATTTTTGATATGCTTGTTTTATTTCGTTTTCATTTTGTGAATTATAGGAGTATCCTAACATTTTCAAGGTTGCACCTATTACTTCCCGGACATCATTGAGTAAGGTAATTCGTTTATTTAATTTATCTTGATTTTGCCACAGATATTCCCAATCTTGGGGAGGGTTCGAGAGTTTTTCTGCGTTGTATAATAACCCTGTTGTTCCCCAATTAAAGGGAATACTATAACGGTTTTTGGGGTCATAAATGGGATTATTAAATTGGGGAAATAAGTTATCTAGTCCGATTAATCGCTGATGATCTATTTCCGCTAATAATCCTTTTTCTGCCATTTTCTGTACCATAAAATCTGATGGATAAATGATACTGTAAGTACCACTTCCCCCAGCTTGCAATTTCGCTAACATGACATCATTGGATTCATATACATCTGCTATTACTTTCATCCCTGTTTGTCTGGTAAAGGTTGTTAGTAATTCTTTGTCTGTATATTGTGTCCAGGTGTAAATATATAGTTTATCACTTTGAGTAGGGTTAATATCTTTTGAGTTTACATTGGCTAGTCTCCAACCACAACTACCTAAAGATAAGGTGGAAAAAACTGCGATTTTTTTGAGAAGTTTACGTCTGTTAATCATTGGGGGAAATTCAAGTTTGATAATTGATTTATAAGAGGGGTTTTTAAGAATTGACCGCAGATAAATATGGATAATTAATTATTTTCCTATCCGACATTAAATGTTATTTTCACTAATAGCTAAACAGTCGGCTTTTTCCCACCAAGTATAAATGGTTGTATTCCTTTCTAGTAAGTTAGCGAATGTATTCGGTTGTAAAACATTAATGTTCATACCGTTGATTAATTCTATGGTATAATTAACATGAGTACCTGAATACATGACATTAATTAACCGTCCTGCAAAGCAGTTTATGGGTATATTGGGTGGATATAGGGAAAGTTGGATTTTTTCGGGACGGACGCTAACTACTACATTTTGGGATTTTTCCAGGGGTGTTTGTTCGCAGCGATTAACAATCATTGTTAATCCTGTTTTAGTGGTAATTGTTAGACATTCTCTGTCTATTTCGGCAATTTTACCACTAAATAAATTTGTATCACCGATGAAATCAGCTACAAAAACTGTTTGGGGACTTTCATAAATTTGACTGGGAGTACCAATTTGTTCTATTCTGCCTTGATTCATGACAGCCATGCGGTCAGATAAAGATAGCGCCTCTTCCTGATCATGTGTCACCATGATAAAGGTTAACCCTAACTCTTGGTGAAGATTGCATAATTCAGTCTGCATCTGTTTACGAAGTTTTAAGTCTAATGCTCCCAAGGGTTCATCTAATAGCACCACTGCGGGACGATTAACTAAGGCTCTCGCTAATGCTACCCGTTGTTGTTGACCACCTGATAGTTGATGAGGAACACGCGATCGCAAGCTTTCCATTTTTACAAGCTTTAAAGCTTCTGTGACGCGACTAGCAATTTCTGGTTTGGATAATTTTTTTAATCGCAGTCCAAAAGCAATATTTTCCCACACATTTAAATGATTAAATAAAGCATAACTTTGAAATACTGTATTCACAGGTCGTTTATAAGGAGCAACATCGGTCATTAATTGACCTTGAATCAATAACTTACCAGCATCAATTCTCTCAAATCCAGCAATTAAGCGCAGTGTAGTTGTCTTTCCACAACCAGATGGACCTAAAATACTAAAAAATTCTCCTTTTTTAACATTCAAATCTACACCCTGTACTGCGGGTTCTTGATTAAAAAACTTGAATACGTTACATAATTCAACATCAAGTGTCTGTGAGGATTTTAAGTCCCTTTGATTTTTTATCCCAGTTTCAGCCATAATATCCAGTCCAATACCCGAATTTAATATTTAATTTAATATTGTCAATTGTTGATTTTTCTCTGTTTAACTGCAAATTTCCTTTAGTCCTATGGCTATTTTACCACCATTGCTTAGTAGTCAAAAAAATACGCGCACAGTTGGACGTGGTGTCCAATCTACATTTGTAATTTTATTCACATTATTCATGTTATCCGGTATTGGCGCTCGCTTGGTCTATTTACAAATTATACAAGGAGCGAAACATCGTCAACGGGCTGAATCTAACCGGGTGCGGACTATTCCTAAACAACCGGAAAGAGGTAATATTTTTGACAGAAATGGTAAATTATTAGCCAGCACTCGTTATCCTCGGTCTGTATATTTATGGCCTATGTCCCATAGAAAACCCTCCTGGTCTGTCGTCGGTCCACGTCTAGCGCAAATTCTGGAAATTCCCCAAGCAGAGATGGAAAAAACTCTTCAACAATCTGCTGTTAATCCTTCTTCACTGATTCGTATTGCTCGCAACTTAAATGAAGCGCAAGTTACAGCATTAAAGGAGTATGAAAATGAACTTCCAGGTGTAAAAATAAATACGGAAGCAGTTCGTTATTATCCCCATGGAAAAGAGTTGGCTCATATACTTGGATATACTAGGGAAATTACGGCTGAACAGTTGCAAAAAAAGAAAGACCAAGGCTACCGATTGGGTGATGTGATGGGTCAAATGGGCATAGAAAAGGCTTATGAAAAATTGTTAAGGGGTGAGTGGGGAGGTCAGCAAATAGAAGTAGATGGTAGCGGTAAACCCCTGCGAGTATTGGGAACTAAACAAGCAAAATCTGGTAATGATTTACATTTGACCATAGATTTAAAAATACAAATAGCCGCAGAAAAGGCTTTAGGTAATCGAAATGGAGCAATAGTAGCAATTGACCCTAAAAATGGCGCTATCTTAGCAATGGTGTCTCATCCCACTTTTGACCCGAATATCTTTTCTAAACAAAAACTTTCCCAAAAAGATTGGGAAAGTCTCCAGGGTTCGGAACATCCTTTAGTTAATCGTGCTATTAGCGCCTTTCCTCCCGCTAGTACCTTTAAGATTGTCACAACCACAGCGGCGCTAGAATCGGGACAATTTTCTCCTGATACAATATTACAAACCTATGGTTCTTTAACTATTGGTGGAACTAGATTTGGTGAATGGAATCATGCTGGTTTTGGACCATTGGGTTTTGTGGGAGCGCTACAGTGGAGTAGTGATACTTTCTTTTATCAAGTTGGGAAGCGAGTTGGCGGACCTACATTGATTTCATGGACTCATAAATATGGATTTGGTCAAAAAACCGGTTTTGAGTTTACTACAGAGGAAGCTAAAGGTTTAGTTCCCGATGAAAATTGGAAACAGAAAGTATGGAAAAGAGATTGGACTGTGGGTGATACCATAAATATGTCCATTGGCCAAGGGGCTTTACAAACCACACCTTTACAAGTCGCTGTCATGTTTGCTGTACCTGCTAATGGTGGTTATCGTGTCCAACCCCATTTACTCAAGGATAATGAAGATGCTAAAAGTTGGAGAGAATCATTAGATCTCAAACCTACAACCGTTAATGTTTTGCGTGCGGGATTACGGAAGGTAGTTAGCGAAGGTACAGGTAAGGTACTAAATACCCCTACTTTACCCCCGGTAGCGGGTAAAAGTGGAACTGCGGAAGCTTGGAGACGAGGAGTTAAGGAAAATCACGCTTGGTTTGGGGCTTATGCGCCCGCTGATAAACCGGAAATTTTAGTGGTGGCTTTTACTGAACATTCCGGTGGTGGTGGTGGTAGTGTGGCAGCACCTATGATTTTATCGGTAATGGAAAAACATTTTGCCCGCAAGTAGGTAAATTGTCTCTAGGTATAAAACCATAGTTTTTGCAAATTACAGCAGTTTTCAAGCCAAGGTCAGCTGTTAAGCACCTAAATTGTACTATCCTAGTATATGGCTAAATCTTGTGGTGCGGGCATCTTGCCCGCAAATTGCCCAATATAATTATACAAGTTAAATGCCGTTCATCTGGGTTCATCTGCGATTAATTATTCAGAGAAAATATGTTTTATAAGCAAATTAAAATTTACCCTCTGTGCCAGCGTGTTCCTTCTTTGCTATCTATTAAGGTAACGCCCTTTGTTAACAGTTGATCACGAATTTGATCAGATTGTGCGAAATTTTTGGCTTTCCGTGCTATCTGTCTTTTTTGAATTAACTCCTCAATATCAACATCACTTATACCGTTATTAACGGGATTTTCTACTTCTGGTTGGGCTGTTAAACCTAAAACATCTGCTAATGTCATTAGAGTTTGCCATTTTTGCAGTAATTCACAGGCTGGTGTTTCTGTTTTTCCTTGATGTATAATAATATTTCCTTCTCGATTTAGTTCTTTGGCTAATTCAAAAATTATTGCTAAACCACCAGGGAAATTAAAATCATCATTTACCGTTGCTTTAAATCTGTCAATGTCGGAATTTTGGATTTGAGATTTGGGTTTTTGGGTAAGGTTAGATTCATCCCACTTTAATTTTTTACCATGTTGATCACCGAAAAATAAACCTTCTTTGAGCGTATGCCAGCCGTTGGTTGCTGCTAATATGCCATCATCGGTAAAATCTATGGGTTTGCGGTATTGTGCCATTAAGACAAATAATCTTACCGCCATTGGGTCTATACCACGATCTAATAATTGGCGAATGGTGATAAAATTACCCAAGGATTTGGACATTTTTTCACCGTTTACCTTGACCATACCATTGTGTAACCAATAATTGGCTAAAGGTTTGCCAGTCACGGCTTCCGATTGCGCAATTTCGTTTTCGTGATGGGGGAAAATTAAGTCAGCACCACCAGCATGAATATCTATTGTATCACCCAGGCGATCGCGCACCATGGCAGAACACTCTATATGCCAGCCGGGGCGACCTTTTCCCCAGGGAGACTCCCACGCAGGTTCACCAGGTTTTGCAGCCTTCCACAGGGCAAAATCAAAGGGGTATTTCTTCTTTTGATATTCCGCGTCTTCGATATTTACCCGTTCACTCGCACCCGCTTGCATATCCTCTAATTTGCGTCCTGAAAGTTTGCCATATTCGTTAAAATTCTGTACCGCATAATATACATCACCATCAGCCGGATAAGCGAAACCTTTATGCTCTAAATCGTGAATTAATCGCACAATCCCATTCATTGTATGTGTAGCGCGGGGATATTCGTCAGCTTCTTTAATTCCTAACCGCGACATATCCTCAAAATATGCCTGAATGTAGCGTTCTGAGACAATTTCCATGGAGGAATTTTCTTCTCTAGCCCGTTTGAGAATTTTATCATCAATATCCGTAAAATTTTGGATGTAATACACATCATAGCCCATAAACTTGAGGTATGAACGCACTATATCCCAGATAATGGACGTTCTCGCATGACCCAAATGGCAGTAATCATAAACTGTCACACCGCAGCAATACATTTTCACTTTTCCAGGTTCGACGGTGGTAAATTGCTCTTGACGACGGGTGAGAGTATTGTAAATAGATAGGGTCATAATAGAGGAATAAGGCAATCTGACGATTAATAATGATAACGCAATTTGATGGCAATGGTGTCATCCCAGATTAAGATCAAGCTGTATGCGGTCAGTTTATGGATGAATTTTGTTATAGTTAAAGGTCTTAGTAGTTAATAACTATTATTGGCGTTGGTGAATGAAGGTATGATTTTTTCTCACGCAGAGGCGCTCCAGGCGCAGAGAGTAAGAGTTTCATTTTTTTTATTTTTCAATTTCATACCCCA
>OMJF01000039.1 GCA_900299285.1 Anabaena sp. 54
AGGTGTGGCGGGAGGTGTGGCGACAGTTGTGGCTCTCTTGCGCCTGGACAATTGGTTATTTGGCTTACTGTTAAACTTGCGTTATCTCCGAAATAGCAGTTTTTTACTACCGAGAATTACTATTATTCCTTTACCTTATCTAGATTCACGCTTAAAAAACTGGTTATTACAGGACTGGGAAAACGGCATACATAATGTTAATCAACTATTGGCTTATACCATGCAAGATACTCCTGTAATTGAGGCAGTGAATAAGGCACTGGAAATAAAGCCAGAAGAAGAAATAATTTGGTCTATTTCTCAGTTAGCAGAAACTACCTATGATTGGAAATTAATATATTTTACATCTGCTGATTTTGATAAAAAAACAGATACCCGCCTTGATACTCCCTCCCGTGCTGCTGCTGCTGGTTTTTGGTATCTGCATGAAAAACAACCCACTAAAGCCACAGAAGCATTTGCCGTTGTTCGTTCTCTTCTGTATGGGGAAGAAATGTATATTCTTGCCCATACTTTAGCAGCATTTAACGATACTCAAGATTTAAACTCTATTGCTAATCTAGAAATACCTACATTTCCTACATCAGGTTTATTACGTCCTACCACCTGGCAAACATTAGATAGATTTGTCAAAGTAATTGAAGATATAAAAATCATCAACCGTGGTGTCTCCCGTGTGTCTCGTTCTTCTGCTTTAAATCGTGCATTAGGTGAACTGACAACTATTTTAAATACAGCCAATACCTTAGCCAAAGCAGAACAGGAATTAATTATAGATATTGCCAAAAATTGGCAACAACAACTATCACAAATTGCTGGAGAAGTTGGGGAAATTGTAATTACTAAACCTGTAAATAATCCTTATGTTATCGGCGACCCTGTAATGGGTAATTTATTTATTGGTAGAGAAGATATTATCAGACGATTAAAGGAACTTTGGCTAAGAAGTATTCAACTCCAGTCTGTAGTTATTTATGGTCATAGACGCATGGGTAAAACTTCAATTTTACGCAATGCTGCCGAATCTTTAGATAATCAAGTCAAAATTGTTTATGTGAATTTCCTAAAATTAGGAGATGTCACTCAAGGTGTAGGTGAGGTATTAATATTTATTAGTGATGAAATTTCCAAAGTTGTGAATATTGAACCTCCCCACGATGATGATTTATTAAAACTTCCCGAACGGACTTTTGACCGCTATTTTAACGAAGTAATTAAAAATTTATCCGGTGGGTTAATTATTGCGATAGATGAATTTGAAAAAATAGAATATCTAATTAAAGCGGGAAAAATTAGCCCGGATTTTATGGGTTTCTTGCGAGGTTTAGTACAAACATCCCCTAAAGTAGCTTTTGCTTTTGCAGGGTTGCATACCTTAGAAGAAATGAGCGCAGATTATTTTCAACCTTTTTTTGCTAGTGTGATTAATATTCGTGTTGGTTTTTTAAGTCGTGGTGCAACAGGTGAAATTCTTGCTAACCCAGCTATTGAAGATTTTTTATTAGACTACACACCAGAAGCACTAGATAAAATTTATGATTTAACCTACGGACAACCTTATTTAGTGAACTTAATAGGTTATCATTTAGTGCGACTGTATAATGATTTTGTCTTTGAACAAGGAAGAAACCGCGACCATATTTTTACCGTAGAAGATGTAGAAACCGTTGTGAATAAACCGAAATTTTTTACTCAAGGTCGTAATTATTTTAATGGTGTTTGGGGTCAATCTGGGGAAAATCATGATCATACTCAACAAATAATTTTAACTCATCTGGCAAAACACACCGCAGGACTAACGGTAAATGAATTAATTGAGTTGACGGGAATAAATGAAACTGATTTACATCAAGCTTTAGAAACTTTAAAAGGTCATGATGTGATTGTAGAAAATCAGGGACGCTGGAAAATAATAGTAGAATTATTTCGCCGTTGGGTTTTTAAAACACATTCTTGATATAGATTTTTATGATTAAATTTCTATTTTAAGACTAGGGGATACTTGGATTTTTGGTAATGGTTTTAATGGTGTATTAATAGGGGAATAACGACAATAACAAATAACTACTGATTCAAAAGTACCCACAGGTAAATCCGGTACATATTCTTCTACCTTGGAAACTTCCCAATCACCAATTCTATAATGTGTACTTGCACCTGGAAATTCAGGATCTACATATTCTTCAATTTGACAAAATTCCTTGAGTCTATAACCTGGTTCAGGAATAGGCTTTTTAGAACCATCATAATGTTCAGCGAGGATATCAGTGCAAGCTCCAGTATGAGATAGTAACATTTTTTCCCAGTTTTCTAACTGTCCTTTATCTGCTTTAAAAATAATATATTTACTCATTTTCTGATTCCTCATAATAACTAGGAAATTCTGTTTCACCTGCAAACACACAATCAACTTTGAGAAGTTTATTATTAGTAGGTTCTACTTTCAATAATTCCCATCTGTATTTATCAGCCATTTCTTGACATTTATCTCTGTCTGTAGCTGCGTGTCTGGAAATTTTTTCGTCTTCTGTCATGGTGATTTTACTTGTTGAGACTTTTTGTTTTCGGCGATCGCTCTCTTGACAATCACCTTAGCTAATTGGGAAACACTGAGAAACTCTCTAGTAGCCCAATCTTCTAAGTATTTATATTCATCTTCTTCTATGCGAATTGTCATTTGCGGTTTTTTGGAAGGCATATCTAACCCATGATTCACTACTCCTAAATTATCGTTCTTATTAGTCTGATTGACTAATAATGAATTAAAGTATTTACAGGTGATGCACTTATAGCTATAATACTAACAGGTAATCTATTTGTCAACTATATCAAAACCTGACATTATAGCTAAAAAATATAATTAATACATGACATTATCAAAAAACATCATGACTACCAACATCCTGGATAACATTGATCTGCGGACATTAGGAGAACTTCTCCAACAGGCACGTAAAAAATGCAACATAACTCAAGAGTGTGCCGGTTGGAAGAAATGGAACTTCTACCTTCTGGAACTTGGGAGAAAGTGCAAGATAGAGGTTTACAAGTCAGAAATAAACAGGAAGAACTGGATTTAAAACAAATTTCTCAAAGGTATGAACAGGAAAGGATTGATTTTTCAGTATTAAGTAAAGTCCTTAATACAATTAAGATTAAAGGACGTTACATACCACCAAAAAATGATCCTTTGCGAAATTGGTGGACAAATGCTTCTTAATGTAGCATATTGTCAGTCAATGAGGTACAAGATTGATGTATACTGACTATAAGTAAAATGCCAAATGTCTCCCACACCAAAATATGGCTGAATTTTTCTCTACTTACGGCTCTTTAATTGTCTCAATGGTCTTAGGTTCACTGCTGGGACTGTCACTTTACCTGCCATTAATGACCGGACAATTATCTTTAGCTAGTCCGGGATTTTATGCTATAGGTGGATATATTGCTGCCATTTTGTCTACTAAAGTTTTTATATCTAATAGTGATTTATTCCCCATTCATATCTTATTATTTGAGATGTTAATCGCTGGAATTATTTCCGGTTTATTAGGTGTAGCAGTGGGAGTTCCCGCTTTAAGATTGCGAGGAATTTATTTAGCAATTGCTACCATTGCTTTTGTAGAAGTTTTGCGGGTGATATCTTTAAATTTAGATATCACAGGTGGTGCAGTTGGTATTTTTGGTATTCCCCAACCTTTCCCAACACCAATAGAATATTTATGGATTGCTTTACCCTTATTAATTATCACCATGGTGGTGATTTATCGTCTAGAACGTATTCGTGCTGGCCGAGCTTTTATCGCTATCCGCGAAGATGAATTAGCAGCGGGAGCAATGGGAATTAACCCCACCTATTATAAAGTTTTAGCCTTTACCTTGGGTTCAATTTTAGCGGGGGTAGTTGGCGCAATTAGCGCCCATTTTCTCAATACTTGGAATGCCCGTCAAGGTACTTTTGATGCTAGTATTATTTACTTGACTTATGTGTTAATCGGTGGTTCTAGAAGTTTTTTAGGTGCAGTATTAGGAGGAATGGTATTTACAGCTTTACCAGAAGTATTAAGAAATCTCGCTGATACAGGTGGTTTACCTGATTGGTTTGCCCATTTTTTACGAGATGGCAGATTAATTATTTTTGGTTTGTTAATTGTCATTGGGACAATATTTTTTCCCCAAGGTTTGGTGACTCCTGATATCTTTAAGAAGCTAACTAAACTCAGAAAACTTTAAATTATTGAGAGAATTATGGAAGTTATTCAAGAAAAAACAATTGTGTTAACAGCAAAAGAATTAACCCGTCGTTTTGGTGGCGTAGTCGCAGTCAATAATCTATCTTTTTCTGTTAGTCAGGGGGAGATTTTTGGCTTCATTGGACCTAACGGCGCTGGGAAAACTACACTATTTAATCTAATTACTGGTTTAATTCCTCCTTCTAGTGGTGAATTAATTTATCAAGGTCAAGTAATTTCTCAGTTAAAACCTCATCAAATTGCACGTTTAGGAATTGCGAGAACATTTCAAAATATTCGCTTATTTGGTGAATTATCGGTATTAGATAATGTGATTATTGCCAGACATTTACATACTCAAAGTAATATCATGGACGGAGTTTTAGGTTTACCATTAGCAGTAAAAGAGGAGGAAAACAGCAGACAAAAAGCCTTAGAATTATTAACATTGATTGGTTTAGATAATCGCACCGCAGAAAAAGCTAAAAATTTAGCCTATGGTGATCAACGTCGTCTAGAAATTGCCCGGGCTTTAGCTTTAGAACCGCAAATTTTACTTTTAGATGAACCTGCGGCCGGAATGAACCTCAGCGAAAAACAGCAATTAAGCGAATTTATTCGATATTTGCGCGATCGCTTTCATTTTACTATTATTATTATTGAACATCATGTACCATTAGTTATGGGATTATGCGATCGGATTGCAGTTTTAGATTTTGGACAGTTAATAGCTTTAGGTAAACCATCTATTGTTAGAAACAATCCAGAGGTAATTGCAGCTTATTTAGGGGATGAATCATAATGAACACAGCCGAAATCATATTAGAATTACAAGAAATCAATGTCAGTTATGGTGGTATTCAAGCCTTAAAAAAAGTTAATTTAACTATTAAAAAAGGTGAAGTAGTCACCCTAGTTGGTGCAAATGGTGCTGGCAAAACTACCACGTTAAAAGCAATTTCTAAAATGCTAAATCCCCAAAGTGGGAATATTATTTATCAAGGACGAAATATCAATCGTCGTCAAGGCCATGAAATGTTAAAACTTGGTTTAGCCCATTGTCCAGAAGGGCGGAGAATTTTAGCCAAACAAACGGTTTTTGATAACTTAATGTTGGGGGCTTATGTGCGGAGAGATAAAAATATTAAAACAGATATTTCTCAGCAATTTGATCTATTTCCTCGGTTAGCACAAAGACGCAATCAATTAGCAGGAACTCTCAGCGGTGGAGAACAACAAATGTTAGCTATTGCACGGGCTTTAATGAGTAGACCAAAACTCTTACTTTTAGATGAACCCAGTTTAGGTTTAGCCCCTGCTATTGTTAAAGAAATTTTTACAATTATTCAGAATTTACGAACAACAGGAGTTACGATTTTATTAGTTGAACAAAATGCTAATTTAGCTTTGAAAATTGCAGACCGAGGTTATGTGTTAGAAGCAGGTTCTATGATTTTAACAGGTGCAGCCTCAGATTTAATTAAAGATGAAAAAGTTAAACAGGCCTATTTAGGTTAGGGAATAGATAAGATCATAGGAAAGTTGAAAAAGAGTAAAAAAAGAGTAGTTTCATCATGGCTAATTCTCCAGTTAGATCAAGATCTTTAAACTTTCAAGAAGATTATCCATGTCCAGTATGTCGTATTGGTAAAATTTCGCCCATGCCAATGATGGAAGCTATGTGCTGTGATTTTTGCCACGAAATTCTTACGGTCAATTTGGAACTACAGCAAGTGCAAATGCCTTCTAGAGAACCACCATTAGTTTGGCATTGGAATGGATTTAAGTGGACTCAAGCTCAATTATTAGGTGTGGAATTAGGTTGGGGTTATGGTTTAGCTGCCATTGCTTTTGTCATTTTACCGACAACTTTGATAGGTATTACGGTGTATTGTTTTCCCCCTGCAGCTGATGATTTTTTTACCTGGATTCCATTGATTTGGACAGTATTAACTTTTTTGTCCCACTTAGCAATTATTGTTTGGATTGTTATTGAGGTTTATCGCGTCCCCATTGTTGCATATTTGCAAGCCATTGGTCGCTGGCGAAATGGATTAATCGGATAAGGTTTTATTTTTAAATGTTGTAGTTCATTTATTTTAAATACACTGGAGCAAATTTTCGAGGATTCTCAAAAATCCTCACATTTGTTCACCTAACCGCCGCCAAAATACTTTTTTCCTAACCGCTATATAAGTTCAGAGCATTGTTGACACTTCTTGGTACAATTTCTGCCAGTAGCTTGAATAGTTTGTTCAATTCCATGCCGATAGCAGCAGCAATCCATCGTTATACTGAACGAATGACTGCATAACCCATCATTTGTTCAATTATTATCTTCATCTTCACTAATATATCATGACGAGCGAATTGGAGCGGTACTACAGAATCTTGGAATTAGAGCCAGGGGCCACACTGGAAGAAATAAATCAGGCTTATAAAGATCTAGTGTTTGTTTGGCACCCAGACCGCCTCCCAAAAGACAATCCGCGTTTACAGCACAAAGCCCAGGAAAAGCTGAAATCATTGAATATGGCCCGGGATAAATTGCGCTCTTTAGCAGATAAACAGCCGTTTTCTGCTGATTCTCAACCAGATAAACCATCCAAAACTTACTCTTACTCACCAAAAACAACCTATCAACAACCACAGCCAAATTCAGATTTGAGTGGTAAAGATTTTAGTCGCGCTAACTTGAGTAATCGGGACTTATCAGGAAGAAACTTGAGTTATGCTAATCTAAGCAGGTCTAATCTCAGTGATACTTTTATGCACAAAGTGATTCTCAGAGGTGCGAATTTGTCAGAAGCTAATTTATTTAGAGCTAACTTACTTTTAGCAGATTTAAGAGAGGCCAATTTACGCTCGGCAAATTTGGTTGGTGCGGATTTCAGCGGGGCTGATTTGCGGGGCGCTGATTTGACAGGAGCAAGAATTCGTTCAGGCGATCGCTTGCTGGTAAAATTAATTGGTGCTAACTTAGCCGGAGCGATCATGCCAGATGGTACAATTCATACCTAAAATCAAATCTAGTCGCTAAAAAGCAAAAAACCAAGTCAACTCACCGTTATAGATATGAATAGGCAGAAATAAAAAAGTTAACCTAATAGCCATTAGTTAAAAACTTCCATATTCCTGTACTATTTGATGATGAAACGGTAATTGTTAAAAATAGTTGAATTTATTTTAGTTCTATTAAACATCATGAATATTGCAATCATTGGTTGTGGTTATGTAGGTTATGCAGTTGGCAAATATTGGCAGTCAAACAGTAATTTTATGCTGACTGTCACCACAACTAGCCCCGAACGTATACCGATTTTAGAAACAATTACACCCCAAGTTATTGTCACTCCAGGTAAGGATTTAGTAGGGTTAAAAGCCGTATTAAGAAATCAGAATGTTGTCTTGTTAAGTGTAGGAGCAAAAAACGCCGATTCCTATGAAGAAACCTATGTAGAAACTGCTAAAAATCTAGTTTCTCTACTTCCCAAATTCCCTAATATTCGTCAAGTAATATATACAGGTAGTTATTCAATTTATGGAGATAGAAATGGCGTATGGGTAGACGAAGAAAGTCCACCCGCACCAGCTAATCGCAATTCTCAACTGCTGCGAAAAACAGAAGACATATTATTATCAGCAAATAATGAAAATACCCGCGTGTGTATTCTCCGTTTAGGCGGTATTTATGGACCTGGTAGAGAATTGGTAAAAATATTTGGTAGAGCCGCAGGAACAACCCGCGCTGGTAATGGCGAAGATATCACCAATTGGATTCACCTTGATGATATAGTTGGTACTATAGAATTTGCCCGTGAACATCGCTTAGAAGGTATTTATAATCTTGTTGATGATAGTCATCTCACAAATAAAGAATTACTTGATAATGTGATGACAAAAAATAATTTACCTAATGTTATTTGGGATGCAAATAATAAAAATATCCGCCCATATAATGCCTGGGTATCCAATCAAAAACTTAAAGATGCTGGTTATCAATTCATTCACCCCCAAATCATTTTTTAGCAATTATTAAAACTGCCAATTATGTCATCATCTAAAACATCATCTCCTACTCAATATTATCTCTGGCAAAATTACCGCTGTGCTTACGAAATTCATCAACCGCTCAATTCTCCAGCAACGGGTACTCCTTTACTGTTAATTCATCCCATAGGAGTAGGATTATCACGGCAATTTTGGCAGCGATTCTGCCGAGAATGGTATGATAAAAATCACCAAAATCCTATTTACAATCCCGATTTACTCGGTTGTGGTGAAAGTGATATGCCACCTCTAGCACACAAACCAATTAACTGGGCAAAACAGTTACAATACTTCTTGCAAACTGTGGTTAAAAAACCTGTTATTATAGTAGTGCAAGGAGCTTTATTACCAGTTGCTATTGAATTAGTCAAACTGGAAAAAGAATTAATTGCTGGGTTAGTATTTTCTGATCCTACATCTTGGCCAGTCATTACTAAAAACGTCCCTAAATGGCAACAAAATCTACTTTGGAGCATTTTTACATCCCCCATAGGTAATGCTTTTTTCCGCTATGCTCGCACCCGTAAATTTTTGTATTCTTTCTCTGTGGAAAAATTGTTTGCTGCTGGTGAAAATGTTGATGATCAATGGTTAAATATGCTGGAAGCAGATGCTAAAAATATCAATGGACGTTATGCAGTATTTGCTTTTTTAGCGAGGTTTTGGCAAAGAGATTACAGCAGTGATATTGCTGCAATTCCCTATCCTACCTTATTAGTTATGGGACAAAACTCTCTGGGTATTAGTAAAGAAAGCAAACAAGAAAGTCCAGATCAAAGATTAGCACATTATCTCGATTGTATATCTCAAAGTCAGGGAATAAAAATCATTGGTAAAAATGTTATGCCCTATGAATCTACTCAGGCATTTGTTGAGGCGGTATCCCCGTTTATAATCAAACTCACAAAATCAAATTTTGAGAATCATTAACCGCAGAT
>OMJF01000040.1 GCA_900299285.1 Anabaena sp. 54
CTGGGATTTTTCCTCATAATCAGTCAGAGTGTTTTTTAAACTCTTCCCGTCAATAGCAATCCAATCTTCCTGAGATTTTTGCAAATAATAATTGTTAATGCTTGGTTACAATATCAAAGTCAATATCCCCATGTAATATAAACTAACTTGGATGGTAGTAACCCATAACTAGAATTTACTATACGAACATAGTAGCATATAGACCAATTGTAGTAAATTGCTTTTATATTAATTTTTACAAATATTTATTTACAAATAAAATCTCTATGGAGAAACCTCCTTTCCTTCTTGTCCTACCTGGGAGTGAACGCTCCTTTGCGGTTCATTTTTTAAAAAACCCACTATAGTATTTCTATAGTGGGTGAAATCAATAAATGCAGTTATGGTTAATCTTCAAATACAGCAATTATGCAAGCCATTCCAGAACAGCTTCATCTTTGGTATTAGTATTGCGAGAAGGTGTTTCCCGCTCAAACTTCATGTGAATAGAACGAGATTGCTCACCATCAGCCGCAACAGCTAGAATTGGGTAGTCAATTAAACCATCTTGGAAAGACATTTGGAAGCGGAATGTACCATCCGAATTGAGTTTAATGGGACGACCACCAATAGTGACATTGGCATCAGGTTCAGTAGCACCGTAAACAATCAATTCCGCATCAGCAACTAACCAGAATTTGCGCGGACGCGCAGGAACAGCACCAGCAGAGAAACCGGACATTCCCACACCGGACATATTTAAACCAGATACATTAGGAACAGCCCACATACCCACACCAGAGGGGAAAACGTAGGAACTGAGAGCTTGTTCGGGAGCAGCAGAACCGGGAACGTGCTGCATAGAACCGAATAGAGAACCCGCAACCCGTTGAGCTTCAGCAGATTCTGCTAGACCAAAGATTTGTTCGTAAATCGGGTTTCCTTCACCACCAGCAGCAGTTGTTGATAATTTCTGAGATGGGGGAATTAGTTCATAGAAGGTCTTAGCACGTAAGTCTTCTTCAAAGTCTACAGTGATAAAGACATCTTCAATCCAATCGGAAGGATAGACGGGAGGAATATGTACTCTAGCAGAACGGGCTAATACCAACCAGCCACCATCAGCAGTACGATAACCTATATCTATCACATAATCGCGATCGCTCACAGGAATCGGCAAGTACCATTCTCTCGCTAGTTCATCTGCCGGGTATTCTTGCAAGCTGTGGGGACTTTGGTAATCTAGATCAAGATCAGTGACATCATAAATCCGTAGTGCTAGGGTCTGTCCACCTTGACGACGGAGTTCTTCTTTATGGTCGTTAGGAATATCCCAGTAAGTGTAAGCCCATTGAGGATCGCGGGGTAATAGAACTATCCGGCTTTCACCATAACCTGCGGGTAAATCCCCTAGTGCTTCATCAACATCAGCCAGAGAACCACCAGTACGATCTTCTTGGCCTAATTCAAATTTTGTTGCTTCCACGGTTTCTTGTGCCTCCTGAGTACGAGATGAACTGGGTGAGAATTTGCTACGCTGAACATCTTGAATTGATGTTAATAACTGCGATTTACGCATTCTGCTATAGCGAGATATGGAATATTCACTGGCGACTTTCCGTAATTGCCGTAGTGTCATCTCTTCTAGCGGTGGGCGTTCTTTTGCCATTAAGGCCTCCAGTAGTTTGAAAGGTAAGTTTTTCCGGGTTAAAAAGAGTTTGATAAAATATTATCTACCCAGATTTTTTTATTACTGACTCCTGGACAAAACCCCAGTTTTAAATTTATTTACTGTCTGTTTTTTATTGAGATCCCAACTCCTCTAAATTCCTAGCTTGAGGATTGCAAAGAGTTGTTAAGTAAATATTAACCAGTAAAACTATCCAGGAATCAAGGGGTCTAAACATGGATTTTACTCTATTTCACGTAGTTATCAGCCCTTTGGGGATCGTTTTGTCATGAAACCTTAATATATTACCCTTGACAAGGAACTTATTGTCAAGATTTCATAACATTTTAGGCAAAGAAGAATATTGATAACAGGGAACAGGGAACAGGTGACAGGGAACAGGTGACAGTTGACAACTGACAACTGACTAATTACAAAAACGTCTGAATTACTGACATTCTCTGAATTAGCCATTTACCTTCTTTGCGAACCAACTCATAGCGAACACGCAAGTTTTCATGAGAAGACTTTTTTTGTCGGCTATTTTCATAGAACTGGGTAACTTCTTGTACCCTAGCTTCTACAGATAGATAATTTTTATCTATGCCCTTTTTAGAGACAGATTCCACTTTTACATCATGTTTATATTGCCGATAGCGTTTATTTTCTTGTTCTTGCTGGGCTAATGAACGCCATTGCGATAAAACCTGACCTGTTAAAATTTCATTTAAACCATCAATGTCATGATTTTGTCCTAATGCTGCGGCTTTGGCAGATAACCAAGTTTCAATTACTTCCTTAGCTGTCTTATTTGTTAGTTCCTCGTCTCTGGGTTCAGGTTGGCTATTGGGGTCAGGAATGGTTATCGGTGGTTTATTTAGTTCTATTACCAACTGTTCTCCCTGTAATGACGGGCCGGAAAAGAAGATATTTTTGACCAATTCCACAGTTGTGGATACCAACAACGAAAAAACTACTACTCCTCCTAACGAGGAGAACACGATCAAAACTAAGCGTGTTTTCGGATCTAGGCTACTGAGAAAATTAGTTTGAGACTGTAAAAACCGTTGTGAAATGTGATTGGTACTGGGTTTGCGTCGTCTGCGTTTTGGGCGCTGGTGGTTTGTAGCTGCTTGAGAAGTGTTATTACCTGGATGTGGTTTTCTACTGGAGGTAGCCCCTGTTGGTGTTACGGGTATTTGTGATCCTGGGTTAGGTACACTGCCATTGGTTGCAGTATGATTCCATCTGGCCATGGAAATCTGGCCAGGTTGAGGTTGAGGTCCGTGGTGTGTTTTTGGTAATTCAGGGTGAGATGATTGGTGATGATATTCGTGAGTTTCTCCGGTTTCATGAGGCTGGTAAGGGAAATGATTAGTATCTGACAGAAAGGATTGAGAATGGATCACTGGCCGTTCAGTTGTTTTGGTATCTGTAGGCAATGATTCTAAATAAGCTTGTACTTGTCTATCTGCAAAGTAATCTTTCAAAGCAGCTTTCTGTTTTACTAAATCACGAAAATGGGGAAATACTTCCTGTTGTAACCATTTTTCAGTGTATAAGCACAGTCCTGGCAATAGGTCGGGTGAGTCTTGGGATTTTTCTCTAATAAACGCTAAAGCTTCATATTCTTGGCTTAGTTCTAAAACACGGGTGGCTTCTTCGGTTTGTCCCATCAGCAAAGCACAAAGAGATTGCTCCAAATGTACATCTTGGCGTTTTGCTAATTGCATTAGCATTTGTTTGGCTTGGCGAATTAAAGCTGGTTGTCGTTGGGCAAAACCTCTGGCAATTAAGGAGTATACTGCTAAATATGTGGCCACGGCTGAAGGACGTTTACTTTCTAATTCAAAGAGTTTATGCTGTTCTGATACTGTTAAAAAATGCCGAATTTGCTGGATAAATCGCAAAAAATCATCTATATTCAAACCTGATTGATCATTGCCACTGCCATCAATGCCGCCACGATCTTCTAAAATACTTTGTAATAATTCTAATCCTTGTTGGCGTTTAGCGACCTGTTCTTTTGGCAGTGCTAATAGTTCCAAAATCCGATAGGGACGGAGTTTGTAAAGATCAGCCGTCATTTCGGCGCGAACTGTGGGAAATAATCCTTCCCTGGCCAATAATTCTTCACCTGTTTCTAAAGAAACTGCCGCATTTTCATAATTACCTTGTTGCCATTCTTCCCGTCCTAGCTCTAAACAAGCTAAAGACACAGTGAGGATAATATCTGGTAAGTCTGGGTTTTCGGGAATTTCGGCTTGAGTGAGACGATTACCTGTTTTGAGGCTAATTTTACCAAGTTTATTGACTAAATGCGGACGACCAAGTTTTAATACCAACTCATATTCTCCTAGTTCTTGGAGAATTAATAAAGAGCCGACAAATTGGTTTGGGCTGATGTCAATACTGAGACTTGGAGGATCAAGACGTTGGGAGTTATTCTCTGTGGGAGCTATGGGCAATGGTGCTTGATCAGCAGTTGTGTTATCAGTATAGATATGAGATAAATAAAGTTCATCGTAAGACTTGCGTTTTTTAGCATCTAATAAAACCATATAAGCTTCTGAAATTAGATCTTTGCGAGAAGATATAGCCGTAGTTGAATACTCCCGTCGCGGTAGTTGGACAATGCGATCGCTGTATGCTTGACGCAATTGTTCTTGAGTCGCCGCTAACGGTAATCCCAAAATTCTATAGTAATCGAGCGGAATTCGCACATTTTACGTCCCTTGCACTGTGTTCTCGTAGCATCTTGTAAAAATTAACATAGTCCACCTAGACCATACTAGGCTGCCAAAACCGTTTCATAATCATAGCCTTATTAATACCGTGTTGATCTAGCACTATAGGTGTAGATAGTAACAGATATCTTATTTTCTGCCCGATAATTTCATTTATATCTTAAATCGGAAATTTTTGACTCATCGTCATATTTTATGGTATTGGCCTAACCCACTATACCCTAATTTTTAGACCATCCATTCGGAGGCACGTTCACCCAAATCAAGAGGAATGCTAACTGCTTTACCGAGACGGGGACGCTCTTTAGTATCAGTAATAAAAGTTTCTACTTGTTGTGTTCCTCCTAAAGCATGGAGATAATTAGCAATGCTGTCAAGATGATCTTGGTAATCGCTTTCACTCAAGGGGAAAGAAGCTTGTCCTTGGTACTTCCACATGATTTGCAAGAAGATTTTACCCTGGGTGCGGCGAAACTGCACGTCATAGGGTTGTCCCCATTTATTAATCAACAGTTGGCGTAATTCTTTTCCAGTCATAGTAATTTTGGATTTTGGATTTTGGATTTTGGATTTTGGATTTTGGATTTTGGATTTTGGATTTTGGATTGCGGAGTATGAAAAAATCATCTTCCCCTGTTCCCTGCTTCCCTGTTCCCTGTTCCCTGTTCCCTGTTCCCTGCTCTTATTTAGATTTTACATTTAGTTATGATGTTAAGTTCCGTGAGTCCAGTATGATAAGGATATAAAGAAATGTAATGCTAACGGAAAAGATGCTCACTTGAGTCTTGCACAAAGAGGTACAGCATCGCTGCGGGCGTTATTAGTTCGATGCAGACAAGAATTACTCCAGTGCTGGTACTCTTGTCGAAATGGTTAATAAATTACACAAACAGCGCGGAGATTATGGCTCAATTTTCTGAAATCAATGATGTACCCGATATGGGTCGTCGTCAATTTATGAACCTGCTCACTTTCGGGACTGTTACCGGAGTAGCCTTAGGTGCATTGTACCCTGTTGTTAACTACTTCATTCCCCCTGCTAGTGGTGGCGCTGGCGGCGGTACTGTGGCTAAGAACGAATTGGGTAATGATGTTTCAGTTAGTCAATTTTTGAATAGTCATAATGTGGGAGACCGCGCTTTGGTACAGGGACTCAAGGGAGATCCTACCTACATTGTAGTTCAAAGCAAAGAAGCGATCGCTGACTACGGAATTAATGCTATTTGTACCCATTTGGGTTGTGTTGTCCCCTGGAATGTGGCTGAAAACAAGTTTAAGTGTCCTTGTCATGGTTCACAGTATGACGCTACTGGTAAGGTGATTCGCGGTCCTGCACCAAAATCTTTAGCCCTAGCTCATGCCAATGTTGAAGACGACAAAGTTCTGTTAACTCCTTGGACGGAAACTGACTTCCGTACTGGGGATGCCGCTTGGTGGGCTTAAATACATAGTGCAAAAGTTATTAGTCTCCAGTCAAGAAGAAAAAGGATTTTCATCAACTCTTGACCAATGACCAATCACGACCAACCAATGACCGCTAACCACTGACAAATGACTTTATAGAGATGAGAAATGCCCTTACACCGGCGAGATTAACTCGCACCGCTAAAGTGATGGTTAATACATTGCTAATAGCGATCGCTACTGTGACTTTTTTCTTCACTAGCGATATAACCTTACCACAAACTGCTGCTGCTTATCCCTTCTGGGCCCAGGAGACTGCTCCTGAAACACCCCGCGAACCAACAGGGCGGATTGTTTGTGCTAACTGTCACTTAGCAGCCAAGAATACGGAGATAGAAGTTCCTCAATCTGTACTTCCTGATACCGTATTTAAAGCAGTTGTCAAAATTCCCTATGATACCAGCGTGCAACAAGTAGGCGCGGATGGTTCTAAGGTTGGCTTAAATGTTGGGGCTGTGTTAATGTTGCCTCAAGGCTTCAAGATTGCGCCAGAAGACCGCATTCCTGAAGAAATGAAGGCAGAAGTGGGTGACATGACTTTCACTCCTTACAATGACGATAAGGAAAATGTTGTCATTGTCGGACCATTACCCGGTGAAGAATATCAAGAAATCGTTTTCCCTGTTCTTTCTCCTAACCCCGCTACAGACAAAAATATTCACTTTGGCAAATACTCTGTTCATGTAGGCGGTAATCGTGGCCGTGGACAAGTTTACCCCACAGGTGAAAAAAGCAATAATAACTTATTCAACGCTTCTGCAACGGGTACAATTAGCAAAATTGCTCAAACAGAAGATGAGGACGGTAACGTTAAGAATCTAATTAGTATCACAACGGCTGCTGGTGATGTTGTTAGCGATACAATTCCCGTTGGACCAGAATTAATTGTTGCCGAAGGACAAGCGGTTAATACTGGTGATGCTTTGACTAATAACCCTAATGTTGGTGGTTTCGGCCAAAAAGATGCAGAAATCGTCTTACAAGATTCCTCTAGAGTTGCATGGTTAGTTGCTTTTATTTGTTTGGTGATGTTAGCACAAGTAATGCTAGTTCTCAAGAAGAAACAAGTAGAAAAAGTCCAAGCTGCGGAAATGAATTTCTAAATCATAACAATGATTTGCGTGATTGATTGGACTTAGATGATTCATAGATCAGAAAAATAACTATTCAGAGTTCTGATCATTTTTTAATTAAATCCTCAGCTATTTGACAGGCAAAAAGCCTGTCTTTTTTTTATAATTAATTATTGGTTATTGGTAACAAGTCAATAATAGAACCTACAAAATATTTTTATGTTGATCATCTATTGGTAGAAGTCTAATTTGGGCGATTAGAAATCACATCTACACAGACAAAACCTGCCTACGCAGGTTTCAAATCCTTAATTTTTC
>OMJF01000041.1 GCA_900299285.1 Anabaena sp. 54
CATCACCCATCACCCATCACCCATCACCCATCACCCATCACCCATCACCCATCACCCATCACCAATCACCCATCACCAATCACCAATCACCAAATCATGTCAAACATCAAACGTCGTCATTTTCTCCAACTAGCTGGTTCTACCTTAACAACAGTTGGTATCAGCCAATTAGATATTATGCACCAGGGCGATCGCTATGCTCAAGTTCTCGCTCAAAATACACCCCGCAAACTAGCTTTACTAGTAGGAATTAATCAATATTCTGCTCCAATTCTAGCTTTAAAAGGTTGTACAACTGATGTCAAATTACAACAAGAGTTATTAATTCACCGCTTTGGTTTTAACCCTCAAGATATCGTCATATTGACAGATCAACAAGCTACTCGTAAAAGTATCCTGACAGCTTTTGAAGAACATTTGATTAACCAAGCAAAACCCGGAGATGTGGTAGTATTTCACTTTTCTGGACATGGTTCAACAGTCATAGATCCAGATCGAGATCAACCAGATGGACTCAATAGCACTCTAGTTCCTGTAGATAGCAAACTACCAGAAGGATATCCAATTACTCGTGGCGTGGTATCTGATATTATGGGACACACCTTATTTTTACTCATGTCTGCCTTGAAAACAGAAAATGTGACTGTAGTATTAGATTGTTGTTATTCTGGTGGTGGAACAAGGGGAAATTTGCGAGTGCGATCGCGTTTTGGTGGTGACAAACTACAACCCAGTGCATTAGAACTTAATTATCAAAAACAATGGTTAAAACGTTTAAATCTATCACCAGAAAAGTTTATTGAACTTCGCAGAAAAACGTAGCGAAAGGAGTTGTTATTGCTAGTGCTAGACGGGATGAATTGGCTGCTGATATGAATTTTAGTGATTTCCAGGCAGGTGCTTTCACTTATGCTTTAACCCAGTATTTATGGCAACAAACCAATAATCAATCTATCAATAATGCCATCGTCAATGTTGGTCGAAGTACAGCAGCTTTAGCTTATCAGCAAGGATACTATCAAAATCCCCAAGTAGAATCGAATCTCAGCCAAGAAAACACTAACACATCCATTTATTTTACACCTCAACAAGTAATCTCAGCGGAAGCTGTAATCACTAAAGTCCAAAATAACCAAGTACAATTATGGTTAGGTGGACTAGATTCACAAACTCTAGAAGGATTTAAAAAAGGCACTATTTTTACGGCTTTAGATAGTGAAGGTCAGCAACGAGGATTAGTGAAATTAGAGTCACGACAAGGATTGAATGGTCAAGGAAAATTACTTCCCACAAAGCAAAATTTACCGCTACAACCAGGAACGTTATTACAAGAACGTATCCGTAGCATTCCCAACAATCTAACTTTAAAAATTGGTATTGATCAATCTTTTGATCATAATAATGCCCAGCAAGCAATCACATTTCTGCAAGCACTTCCTCGTATTGAACCCAAACAATTAGGCATTTCTGAAATACAGTATATTTTTGGGCGTATGACTCAAGCCAAATATGAAGAATTACGAAAAAATAGCATCAACAATCTTCCCCAAGTAGGTAGTTTAGGCTTATTTTTACCCAGCCAAGATGCAATTATTCCTGCTTCCTTTGGTGAAAATAGAGAAACAGTCCCAGAAGCAATAACCAGATTAAAACCGAAATTAAAATCTCTGTTGGCTGCACGAATTATTAAGCAGGTTTTAGGTAATACCAATTCATCACGGTTAAATATAACTGCTTCCATGAATATTGCTAATAGCCAAAAAATCATTGCTGAAACTTTCGCTATTCGTGGTGTTAAGCCAGGTTTCGTAGATTCAAACCCAACCCCAGTATCACCTGTCAAGTTTTCTGAGTTAGGGATACCTCAATTAACTGTAGGAACACAAATTGATTTCCAAATAGAAAATAATGAATCTAGTGATCTCTACGTGAGCATTTTAGTGATTGATGCCGCAGGAGAAATGACGGTTATTTTTCCTAATGATTGGTCAGCTTCAGAAACAGCAGCACTGATCAAACCAAAACAGAAATTAGTAATTCCTCAAGCTGGTCGTGATAGCTTTAAACTTACCATTGATGAACCTGTGGGAATTTCAGAAGCACTGATAATTGCCAGTACAACACCTTTGCGAACTTCCCTAAAAGTATTACAAACAATTGCCAAACGTAGCGGTCTAGAAAATCGTAGAAGTCCTATATCTGTTAATGATGATTTGTTAGAGATGACAGATAATTTGCTCAATGATCTGGATAAAGGTACTCGTAGCGGTACTGACGGGGTGACAACCGAACTCCCAGATAATGTTCGTGGTATTGATACGAAAAAGCTGGCTGCAATGGCGATCGCATTTCAAGTTTTGAGAAGCTGAAAAATGTAATCATGAAACTCTTGTGGGGTGGGCATCTTACCCGCCCAAATTGTACCTCATTACACCGGAAAATGCTGTAACTATTCTCCTTTTAAATTCACAACTGAAACCCAGCAGTTAAAGCTACCGCTAAAGCATCAGCCGCATCATCAGGCTTAGGAATTTCATCTAGATCTAATTCTCGCCTCACTGCTTCCTGTACTTCTAATTTATCCGCCTTACCATAATTAGTTAACGCTTGTTTAATTTGAGGAGGGGTAAATTCCACATAAGGCAGATTACGCTGTCCTAAAACTAACATTAATACACCCCTAGCCTGGGCAACGACAATAGTATTAGCCATGCGATAAAAAAATAATTTTTCGATCGCCACCAAATCTGGTTGTATATCGTCCATCACGGTGTGTAAATCATCAAACAAAGTACATAATCGCTGAGTCATTTCCATTTTGGCAGAAGTGCTAATCACGCCAAAATCAACTAATTGCAAAGTTGTCTCCTGTCCTTTAGTTTGACTCCGTTGCCAACTAATTGCACCAAATCCCACAGTTGCTAGTCCTGGATCTATTCCTAAAATGCGTTTTTTCATAAAATGCTCAATAACTGGGGTAATTGATAAAAGAATATTTCTTTTTATTTCTCCCCTCGTCCTGCACCCCTGGTGACCAAAATGTAAAGGAATCAATAAATCTTATAGTTTCTTGCTAGTCTTGAGGGGAAATGATCTCAAGTTTCTGTTAAATATTGTTTGTATCAACGATCCCTATTAAGTATGTTCAGCAGTTTTTTCAAACGAACGATTAATTCCCTACAATTACAATTCCATGGTCGCACTTCCCATCGCATTAACCAATGGTTTAAATGGTTATCTCCGGGTTTAGCGGTGAAGCGCTGGTTATTTATCAGTGTTGCGGGTGTGGTGTTAGCAAGTTTGGGGTTGGCTATTTGGGTAAAATTAACCCCAATTTTTTGGATACTAGAACTTCTCAGAGGCCTTTTAGCATTCTTCGCGGATATTTTCCCTCACTATATCAGCGGTCCTTTGCTTTTGCTATCGGGTGTTTTGTTGTTGTTGTGGGGACAATATCGCACTGTGGGTTCAATTACAGAAGTATTAAGACCCCAAGGTGACGAGGAGGAATTGATAGATGTTCTTTTAGCTCACCGTCGTTTATATCGAGGTCCCAAAATTGTTGTTATTGGTGGTGGTACGGGACTTTCTACTTTACTTCGAGGCTTGAAAAGCTATAGCGCTAATATCACCGCTGTTGTTACTGTAGCAGATGATGGTGGTTCTTCGGGTAGATTACGGGAGGAATTTGGTGTTTTACCTCCCGGAGATATCCGCAATTGTTTAGCAGCATTAGCAGACGAAGAAAGATTACTGACAGAATTATTTCAGTATCGTTTTCGCGCTGGAGATGGGTTAACAGGCCACAGTTTTGGTAATTTATTTTTAACTGCTATGACTGATATTGCTGGAGATTTAGAACAGGCTATTGCTGCTAGTTCTAAGGTATTAGCAGTGAGAGGACAAGTTTTACCTGCTACTCTTAGTGATGTCAGACTTTGGGCAGAATTGACAGACGGCCGACGCATTGAGGGTGAATCTAATATTCCCAAAGCTCAAGGAAAAATCGTCAAGATCGGTTGTATTCCTGAAAATCCCCCCGCATTACCCGCTGCTATTAAAGCTATTGAAGAAGCTGATTACATTATTATTGGACCTGGTAGTCTTTATACTAGCTTAATTCCTAATTTGTTAGTCAGAGAAATTGCTGATGCGATCGCTGCTACTGATATACCTCGCATTTATATCTGTAATATCATGACTCAACCAGGAGAAACTGATGGATATAGTGTTTCTGACCATATTCAAGCTATAGATAAAGCTTGTGATAATAAAAAATTATTTGATGCTGTGTTAGTTCATAAAAAAATACCTTCAGCCCAAGCACTCATTCGTTATGCTCAACAAAATGCCCACCCAGTTTTTTTAGATAGAGAAGCTGTTATTCAATTAAGACGGCGAATCATTCCTGCTAATATTTTATTTGAAGATGAAAATGGCGCTGTTCGTCATGACCCCCAGAAATTAGCTAAGGTTCTACTGAAATGGTATAGTGGAGCGCATCACAATAAAAAGTAAGTCTTTAATTTGATGCTATCATTGCTAATTAATAAAAGTACATTCTGAATCAATAAACAATTGCTCACGTTTAAAAAACAATTACTCACGATTAACAAACAATCACTCACGATAAGCATCCATTAAAAATGACATAAGACAAATGACTACAATTTTTCTTGCAGACTTAGAAGCGACACAACAATTAGGTATTACTCTTGGAAAAACCTTAAATGCGGGAAATGTGATTTTATTGGAAGGTGATTTAGGTGCTGGTAAAACTACCTTAGTCCAAGGTATTGGTAAAGGTTTGGGAATAATTGACCCTATTGTTAGTCCTACCTTTACTCTAATTAATGAGTATACAGAAGGACGAATTCCGCTTTATCACTTAGATTTATACCGTCTTGAACCCCATGAAGTGATAGGTTTAAACCTAGAAAGTTACTGGGAAGGAATAGAAGTCACACCGGGAATTGTAGCAATTGAATGGGCTGAACGAATGCCTTATTTACCAGATAGTTATTTGAAGATATGTTTAAACTATGGTGAAAATGGTCAACGTCAGGCCGAAATTACGGAAATAAATTAAACTGACAGAGGCAACAGGTAAGAGGCAAGAGAAAAATAAATATCTCCCTATTACCTCTTACTTGTCACCTGTCACCTGAATATAATTATGAAAAAGTCAAAGCTTGTCCGCGAACTTGGGTATTTAAGCGACCATGATCATAAACAACCTCACCACCGACAATAGTTATTACAGGCCAACCCGTCAAATTCCAACCTTCAAAAGGACTCCAACCACACTTACTTAAAACCTCTTCCCGTTTAACTTCCCGGTAATTTTTTAAATCTACCAAAACCAAATCAGCATCATAACCAGGGGAAATTTCTCCCTTATTGGGGATACCATAGGCTACAGCTACCGCTTTAGACATCCATTGTACAACTTGAGCAACAGTACATTTTCCGGCCATAGCAGCGGTTAACATTAAAGGTAAAGAAGTTTCTACACCGGGCATTCCCGAAGGAGTGTGAGGGTAAGTTTGGGCTTTTTCTGCTAAAGTGTGGGGGGCGTGGTCTGTAGCGATAAAATCAATGATACCATCCCGTAAAGCTTGCCAGAGAACTTCATTATCATGGGGCGATCGCAAAGGAGGATTCATTTGTGCTAAAGTACCAATAGTTGCGTAAGCACTAGTATTTAAAAGCAAGTGTTGGGGTGTTACCTCTGCTGTCACCCAACTAGGTTTATCATGACGCAGTAACTCCGCTTCCTCTGCTGTTGACAGATGTAAAATATGCAAGCGGCGCTGATATTTTTTAGAGAGTTTTAACGCCAATTGGGTAGCCAACAAAGCAGCTTGATGATCTTGAATTTGGGAATGAATAGCCGGATCTTCAATACCGGCAAATTCTTGTTGGCGTTGGTTAATTCTAGCTTGGTCTTCGGCGTGAACAGCAATTAAACGATTTCCCTGGGCAAAAATCGCCTCTAGTACCTCTTCCTGGCTTACCAATAACTGTCCGTGCATTGACCCCATAAACACCTTAATTCCTGGTGTGGGACTAGCAGAAAGTAAATCTGGTAAATTGTCTCCCGTAGCCCCAATAAAAAAGCCATAATTAACTAAGCACTTAGTAGCAGCCCGCTGTAACTTGTCATCTAAAGCCGACTGACTAATGGTTAAAGGTCTTGTATTGGGCATTTCTAAAAACGAGGTGACACCGCCCTTAGCACAAGCACAACTAGCCGTAAACAAGTCTTCCTTGTGTTCTAAACCTGGTTCGCGGAAATGCACCTGGGGGTCAATTACTCCCGGCAACAAAGTTAAACCCCGTGCGTCAATTTCATGACTAGGAGAAACATGGGTAATTTCTTGACCTAACTGGACTATTTGTCTTCCCTGGGTCAAGACATCCCCAATCATTGACTCACCATTAGGTAGAATAATTTCAGCATGACGAATTAGTAAACTTTGCGTAGTTGACATAGATGTAAAATTTTTAAGTATAAAGTAACTATTTATGGATCATAGATAATTTTTTCTTGAAGAGGTTTATTGTCAAGTCAAGTCAGCTAAAAACCTGGGTGTTTGTAGTTGAACACAGGAAAATACTAGATTTTTGATTTTATTTACCTACCATTTGCCCCATCTCGTTAAGAGGTTGTCTTAAAAGTTTATGGCGAATATAATAGAGACTAGTCCACGCTTTGGAAACGCTACTACACAAGCAAAGTCCACCTGCGTAGACTAACGAAAAATTAAGGATTTGAAACCTGCGTAGGCAGGTTTTGTCTGTGTAGATGTGATTTATAATCGCCCAAGTTAGACTTTTCAAACATCCTCTAAGATTAATAATATCAAGTTTCTCTGTCTGGGTTCAACACTAGTCTCTTAACATACTTCAACAATTTCATGCAAAATCAAGCATCTGATCAAAACTCTAGCCAAAAACCTGATAATTCCTGGATAGTAGAGCTAAGTAAAACGATGATCTTGAGTGTCTTTTTAGCTCTGGGAATTCGTACCTTTGTCGCTGAAGCCCGTTGGATTCCTTCTGGGTCTATGGAACCAACTTTACATGGTGTCCAGGACCAATGGAAAGCGGATAAGATTATCGTGGATAAGGTGAAGTATAAATTTACCAATCCACACCGGGGAGATATAGTAGTATTTTCACCACCAGAAACAGTACAGAATAATCCTAAACGGGAAGCATTTATTAAAAGAATAATTGGGTTACCTGGTGAAAAAGTAGAACTTAGGGCTGGCAAAGTATATATTAATAGCAAGCCTTTACAGGAAAATGTTTATCTATCTTCTTCAGTGCGGACATTCGTTGAGGCTTGCAATAACACCGCTCTCCAGCCTGCTTTCTTGGCTAAACCCGAAATTATTCCCCCAAATTCCTATTTAATGTTAGGTGATAACCGAGGTAGTAGTTATGATGGACGTTGTTGGGGCGTTGTTCCCCGCGATCATATTATAGGTCAAGCTGTGGTTCGTTTCTGGCCACTCAACAAAATTGGTCCAATTGATAAAGGTTCTGTTTATCCATCTACAAAACCATGAAATGATACCATATAAAGGAAGTTAAGTGGCGGGAAACCCCGCCCTCACAGCAGTCAAGCTAAGGCTGCCTGGGCTATCAATACATATTTTGTATTTATTGTCAAGGCATAAATCCTATTTTTAATAAAATCAATTTTCTTGATGACAGGCTGCAATTTATAGTTGAATCAAAGCATAATGGAAGTGTGACTGATTTATTAGCCCCTTTACAATCCCTAAAACAAGGTAACTGGTTCAAATTGATTTGCGGAGCCAGTTTCCAACATCTTCCTGCGGTCAGAAATTTAACATTAGCCTACACTTTGGCTGGTGCTGACTGTGTAGATGTAGCAGCGGATACCGCTGTCATAGCCGCCGCTGAGGAGGCTTTACTGGTAGCCCAAACTTTGGCCGGGGAATGCCAGGAGCGGGGCTTTGCCTTTACAGGTAATTTGCCTTTGTTAATGGTCAGCCTAAATGATGGTGAAGATCCCCATTTTAGAAAAGCTGAGTTTAATTCTCAAGACTGTCCCAGTGATTGTCTTAAACCGTGTGAAAAAATTTGTCCAGCCCAGGCAATTTTATTTAACAATACCAAAGATCAGCTATCGGGAGTAATTAGAGAAAAATGTTATGGCTGTGGTCGTTGTCTTCCCATCTGTCCCTATGGGATAATTTATACAAAATCCTATATTTCCAGCCCAGGAGTGATGACACCATTGATGATATCAAAGGGAATAGATGCTGTAGAAATTCATACTCAAGTGGGGCGGTTGGCGGAATTTCAACGGTTATGGGCAACAATGAGACCTTGGGTAGATAAATTAAAGTTAGTCGCCATCAGTTGTAATGATGGAGAAGGGCTAATTGATTACCTAAAAGCAATTTACGATTTAATTGTCCCCCGTCCGCAGTTTTTAATTTGGCAAACTGACGGCCGTTCCATGAGTGGTGATATTGGTGATGGTACAACCATAGCCACTGTGAGATTGGGACAAAAAGTTTTGACAGCAAACCTACCGGGATATGTGCAGTTAGCAGGCGGCACTAATAGCTATACTGTTCCTAAATTGCAGGGCATGGGACTACTGAATGATTTTGGATGCCAAGATCACAATCCCACATCCAAAATAGCCGGGGTTGCCTATGGTAGCTATGCCCGTGTGTTGCTGTCACCCATTCTTGACCAGTTAGAAAATAAGGAGGTGGTTAACACTGATAGTCAAGGTAACAGCCGCTTGGAAAAAAGACCGGAATTGCTGTGGGAGGCTGTAAGGCTGGCCCATACTCTCGTTTCCCAGATTAAGTCTGGGCGTTTACGCTAATCACTCCCACCATATCTCTAAAAACGTCAGTCACCAATTATTGCCATGACGATTACAGAAGATCTCCACAAGTTGTTAGATATTTTACCCCAAGACCTGCAACAAAAACTAGAGAATCACCCCCAAGGACATAATTTAGTTGAGGTAGTTTTGGATTTAGGTCGTCGTCCAGAAGCTCGGTTTCCTCATGGAGCGGAGTATCTGAGCGAAACACCGGTCACTCAAGTACAGATAGATGATTGTATACAAAGAGTTGGAAATTTTGGCGGGGATAATCGGGCAGGAATTGAGCAAACTTTACATCGCATCAGTGCTATCCGTAACCGTAGTGGTAAGATTATCGGTTTAACCTGTCGTGTCGGCCGGGCGGTATTCGGAACAATTGCCATGATCCGCGATTTGGTGGAAACTGGTCAATCAATTCTGATGCTAGGTCGTCCTGGTGTCGGTAAAACCACGGCTTTAAGGGAAATTGCCCGCGTGTTGGCCGATGACTTAAATAAGCGAGTGGTGATTATTGACACATCTAATGAAATCGCTGGAGATGGTGATGTTGCTCACCCTGCCATTGGTCGGGCAAGACGAATGCAAGTTTCTCAGCCAGAATTACAACATCAAGTCATGATTGAGGCTGTGGAAAACCATATGCCAGAAGTGATTGTGATTGATGAAATTGGCACGGAATTGGAAGCTTTAGCCGCCCGTACTATTGCGGAAAGAGGGGTACAATTAGTAGGAACTGCCCACGGTAATCAGATTGAAAACCTGATTAAAAATCCGACTCTATCTGATTTGGTGGGAGGCATTCAAGCTGTTACCTTGGGAGATGATGAGGCTAGACGACGGGGTTCGCAAAAAACGGTTTTAGAACGCAAAGCTCCGCCTACTTTTGACATTGCTGTGGAAATGTTGGAACGACAACGCTGGGTAGTTCATGACTGTGTGGCTGATACGGTTGATACTTTGTTACGTGGTCGTCAACCTAACCCACAAACTAGAACTGTTGATGATCATGGTAAGGTGGGTATTGCTAGACAGTTGGCCGTAGTCAATGGTGGTAATGGTAATGGTCATGTGACTAAGGTGGAAGAGTCTTTCTTGGCTGCTAAACCCAATGGTTGGCGTTCTTCTGGACAAATGGTGGCTTTACCACCTTTATCTATGGAAAGGGAAAGACCGACGGGACGCAGCGAATTTGACCGCTTGTTGGATGAATCTTTTAATTACTCAGAAAGTATTAATTTTCCCAGCCGCAAGCCAGCAGGTCCAAATGGGGAAGATTTACCATTGCATATTTACCCTTATGGGGTAAGTCGTGATCAACTTGAACAGGTAATTGATGTACTAACTTTGCCTGTGGTATTGACAAAAGAGTTAGATACTGCTGACGCTATTTTAGCTTTGCGATCGCACGTCAAGAACCACACTAAGTTAAGACAAATGGCTAAAGCCCGTCATTTACCGATGTTCATGATTAAGTCCAGTACAATTCCCCAAATTACTCGCAGTTTACGCCGACTACTGAATATGGATGATCCAGATATTGGCGATAACAGAGAGTTACAATTATTACTACACAATGGTAGTGATGATGAAATGGACGCTTTAGAGGAAGCTAGACTTGCTGTAGAACAGATTGTTATTCCTAAAGGTCAACCTGTGGAGTTACTACCCCGTTCTTCCCAAGTACGGAAAATGCAGCATGAGTTAGTAGAGCATTATCGCCTCAAATCCGATAGTTTTGGTGATGAACCAAATCGCCGGTTAAGAATTTACCCAGGGTAGGTTGTTGATAATTTTCCTCTCAAAGGATTGTTTTAAGCTTTTTAAGCTGTTACGCAGCTAAATTCTACAATCCCAGTATGACTAAATCCTGTGGTGCGGGCATCCTGCCCGCTATAATTATACAAATTAAATGCAGTGGATAGCGATCGCTCATGGAAATGGTATGTAGAAGCTCTGTCTCTATAAATTAGTCTCAATAGAGGCGAACCTATCAGTAATTAGTCCCTATAGAGAGTATAGAAATCAGGGATTTAACTGGTTAATAACCGCAATATAGAATAGCTGTAACCAATTTTCAGAATTTTGTCCATAATCACCACAATTCCGATAGAGTTGTGATATTTTACTTCTTATAGGTGTGATACCATCACATCTGACACTTACAGCTATTTTCAGGTAAATAAACCACAAACCGACCTCTCTCCTTGCAGGAGAGAGGCTTTGATTTACTCCCCTTCCCTGGTAGGGAAGGGGCTGGGGGTTAGGTCTAATAATTGTGGCTCAAATACATGAA
>OMJF01000042.1 GCA_900299285.1 Anabaena sp. 54
GAGGGTTAGGGTGGGGTTAAGTCCCCGTCGGAAACCGGAATCTTGTCCCCTCCCCTTCACAAGGGGAGGGTTAGGGTGGGGTTAGTTTCAAAATGCTTACAAAGTCGCCGTTACTAACACCGTGTCCTGGTAATTTCCCGCAGGCACATTTTGCCCCCCCGGAATCTTAATATGAACATTGACATTATCGGCTGAACCCGTACCACTCAATGACAAAGCAGTATCATCAGTATTCCCCCAAATAGTTGTCTTAGATTCATCTTGATATAATTCATACAATAAGTAATGTCCGTTACCATCAGTCATGCGACGCACGGGGTTGTTGTTTGTGGACACAGGGGCGGGATTTTGTCCTTCTCCAATCTTAATTTTCCCAGTAGTATCATCAGGTAAAGTGATAGCAATTGGTACTGTTGCTGTTGCCGGAGTAGACGGATCAGTTACGTTCTCAATGGGTATTGGCGCAGGAGGAGGTGGAACAATTATAATGCTAGGAACTACTGAAGCAGAAACATTCAAGTTAGCATCTGCGCTACCTGCCATTGCGGGAGTAGGGAAACTGGCTACCAGTAGTAAAAAAGTCAACAGAGAAGGGTGCAATTTCATGGGTTTATGTCTGTAAATAACGGCTGGTGGTTGCTGTTGGTTTCGGGTTGGAGTTTTATAGTCTGTTCTGAGGTTGCGGCACAAGAACAAAATGCTATTTTGGAACTGACAGTTAACCGGGTGGCCAAAGAAGCAATTTTTGTGATTTTACGTCCCCAGGATATTCTTGTTAGTCTTCCTGATTTAGAAAAAGCCGGTTTACAGGGTTTTGCTGGTAGTCGAGAAACTATTAATAATGAAACTTATGTTTCTCTGGTTTCCTTAGCTCCCCAGGTCAGCTATATTTTTGATGAAAAAGCCTTAACTTTAAGTATAACAGCCCAGCCGGAATTATTAAAGAGTAACTCATTTAATTTAGGTCGTCAGTCACAAAAAAATATTACTTATAGTCAAGATACTAGTGTTTTCTTTAATTATGCTTTTAACTTACCTGTTGACATTAAAAAATTCGACATTAACAAGTATACATTTTTTGGAGAATCAGGATTAAGCATTAATAAAAGTTTACTTTATAGCAGTTTTTCTCGCAAAAATAATGGTTCTTGGTTGCGAGGTTTAACCAACTTCACCTTAGATAATCCCCAGAAAATGACTAAATGGGTAGTTGGTGATTCCTTTGCCAGTACCGGTGATTTAGGGGGAGGAATGTTTATGGCTGGTGTGAGTAAATCACGGGATTTTGGACTAAATCCTGATGTCATTCAACAACCAACTTTTAGTTTATCTGGCGCTGCTTTAACACCTTCCAAAGTAGAGGTTTTTATTAATGGACAAAGAGTAAATCAAACAGAAGTACCCCCCGGTCGCTTTCAATTTGATAATTTACTCCTACCCTCCGGTAGTGGTTCTACAAAAGTTGTAATTCGTGATGCTTTGGGTCGGGAACAGGTAATTACTTCACCTTTTTATTTTGCTCCAGGGTTACTAAAACCCGGTTTATCTGACTACAGTTTTAACTTAGGTTTACAGCGATTTAAACTAGATTCTGATAATTTTAATTATGGTCCTTTGGCCTTTCTCGGTCGCTATCGTCAGGGTATCACCAACTCCCTCACCCTGGGGGGGCGCTTGGAAGTTGCGAATAACTTAATTAGTGGCGGTTCTAGTCTCACCACTACCCTACCCTTTGGGGCTTTAGGACTATCCCTAGCCGCCAGTAATGAATCAGGAATAACCGGGACTGCGGCTGCCCTCACTTATAGCTATTCTGGTCGTAATATCGGTTTTGGTGGTTCGGTGCGGCTGTTGAGTGACCGATATGCTAATTTAAGTTTGACAGCATTAAATGACAGAGCCAACTTAGAAAATAATGCTTTTATTTCTGTCTCTCCCGCCCGGAATTTAAGCTTAGGTTTGCAATATGCGTCCTCGGATTTCCGTGACAAAGGACACAGTAGCCGCCTAGCTCTCACCAGTAGTTTCCGTCTCAGTTCCCGTGCAGATTTATCCATAAATCTCAGTCGCTCTGACCAACCTACACAACCAACTAAAAATGAACTATTTATCGGTTTCAATTATACTTTAGGTAATGCTAGGGCTAGTATTAATCGGCAAAATACCAATGGTAAAACTACAATTAACTCCACTGTATCTGTACAGAAATCTCCACCGGCGGGTAATGGCTTGGGCTACCGTCTTCAGGTTAACCCCAACGGGGAAAAAATTCCCGCTAATGGTAATATCCAGTATCGCGCTCCCTTTGGTGTTTATGAGTTAAACCTCAACCGCAGTAATGGTCAAAATAGTGGTTCTGTTAATATCTCTGGTAGTATTATCGGCATAGGAAATAGTGTTTTTCTTGCTCCTCCTGTCACTCAAAGTTTTGCACTCATAAAAGTTCCAGGGGTCGGAGGTGTGCGTGGTTACAGTAATAATCAGGAAGTTGGACGCACTGATTCTCGTGGTAATTTAATAATTACTAATCTGCGCCCTTACAATGGGAATAATTTAAAAATCCAAGACGAAGATATTCCTTTAAACTACAAAATTGATGCTAATGAAAAAGTAATTACTCCACCTTTTCGAGGTGGGGCGGTTGCGGGTTTTCCCGTGCGCCTAATTCAGAGTATTTTTGGTACTTTGTCGGTAGAAAAATCAGGAAAAAGTGTGATTCCGTCCTATGGTCAATTAAATATCACTGTCAATAATCAAATTATTAGCTCACCTATTAGTAAGGAAGGAGATTTTTATTTAGATAGTATTGCTCCGGGAAAATATACAGCTAATGTGGACTATGAAGGGGGTATTTGTAATTTTGAGTTAACTATTCCCCAGTCTCAGGAACAAATGATTAATTTAGGTAATTTAAAGTGTATTCTTCCTTGAGATCTTAACTCTTAACTCTTAACTCTTAACTCTTAACTCTTAACAGGGAACAGGGAACAGTTTTAACTGTGAAACCCTTTGTTACAGCAGTTTTCATGTATTTGAGCCACAATTATTAGACCTAACCCCCAGCCCCTTCCCTACCAGGGAAGGGGAGTAAATCAAAACTTCTCTCCTGTAAGGAGAGAGGTTTACCAGAGAGGTCGGTTTGTGGTTTATTTACCTGAAAATAGCTGTAATAAATGGTTTTAGCTTTATATGGCTAACGCCACGGTACGCTATCAGCAAGCTCTAACTAAATATATTATATAATTAAATATATTATGGTGCGTTACGCTGTCGCTAACACACCCTACTTAGTTTTTGATTTATCAGGGTTTGAGGTTTATTTCACCTGTTTGACTAAATGCACCAATTCCGGTAAAATTAATTTTTCCATAGCCAGTCGCACAGCATGACTAGAACCAGGAAGGGAAAAAATAATTTTATTTTTATAAACACCAGCAACAGCGCGGGAAGCCATAGCCCGTGAACCAATTTCTTGATAACTTAAAAACCGAAATAATTCCCCAAATCCTGGTAAAGTTTTTTCTAATAACCTTTCTAAGGTATCATAAGTAGTGTCTCTGGGAGCAATTCCCGTTCCCCCATTAAAAATTACAGCGTTGATATGAGTATCTTGAGCTAAAACTTCCATCTGATCTGTAATTTCTCTTGACTCATCTTTGATAATCTGATACAATTCTACGATGTGATGGTCAGCTAAAAGTAGTTCTTTAATTAATTGACCACTTGTATCTGTCTCTGGGGAACGGGTATCACTGACGGTAATAACTGCACAATTTACAGAAATTTCTTCTGTATTTGCGTGTGGTGTAAATTCCATAGACATTTTAAATTTTAGTCAATGTACCCTGTACCCTGTTCCCTGTTCCCTGTACCCTGTTCCCTAACCTCACAGACAACTTTTTCAGCAAACCCTAATTTAAGATTTACTTAATCCTAGTCCATTTTCTTCAGCATAGCGATTCATAAACCGCATAAACCGTTCCCATTCTTCTTTAGACTTCATAACATAAACTGCTTCTAAAGATTCTGGTTTACCGTTGACAAATTTACCCTGAACTGCACTAATCTTGATTTCTCCTTCTTCGTCAATTAAATAAAGTCCAGTAGGTTCGCTTTTACCGTCTTGTGCCAAGATATCAGGATTTGTGAAAGTAAATGTTGCTGTACTACTATCACCTGTTTTTGCTCTTGTCAAGCGGACAGATGGAACTACTTTTTCCTCAACACCTTTAGCAAACTGAATTTTCGCCATGATAAGTAAATCTAAAGTTTTGATTGCATTTTGTAATATTCTCTCATCATAGAGCAATTTTATAGCAGGCATTTTAGCGATGGTCATTAAATCTAGTTCACAAGTTCGACATAAACGCCGTTTATTATCTATAGCATTGATCATTGTAGCTGGTATATTAATCACCCTGATTAACAATTCTCAGGCGGCTACACCTGTCACAAAGACTAAAAACGTCATTTTAATGATTGGGGACGGTATGGGCTGGGAAATGGCTCGTGCTGGGGCTATAGCGCAAGGATATAATTACAGTTCTGGTCGGGGGGAAGGACTAAGTTTTCAAACTCTGGATAATTATGCTCTCGCTACCACCTATGGTACTACTATTGCCCCTGGTAATGGGGTTTTCAGCACAAATAACTCCGCATTATCTGGTTCTAATCCGATTACAGGTGCTAGTCCGATTTTACCAGGGTTTAAATTCCAACCGCAATTTAATCCCGGAAATACACCATCTGGAGGAGAAAAAAATCTTAATTCCAATGCGGTGGGTAATTTGGTAGGTTATGATCCTCAACGGGGGGGAATAAATCCTTGGACACCTGGTAATGATCCCGAATATATTAAGTATAGTTATCCTGATTCGGCTAATACAGCAACTACTTTGTATACGGGAGTAAAAAGCTATAATAACGCTATTTCCGTTGATATTTTTGAAAAACCCTTAGAAACTATTCTCAAAACTGCGGCTGATAACGGTAAATCTACGGGAATTGTCACCTCTGTGCCTATAGATCATGCGACACCGGGAGCAGCAGCAGCTAATGTTAATCGTCGCAATAAATATGATGGTGATTATCCGACCTTAGATAATATTCTCCAGCAGGAACTTCGCATATATCAACCAACGGTAATTTTAGGTGGTGGTCATCCGCTTACGGGTGCTAATAGTCAACCTTTACCTACGGGTGTAGAACCGCCGACTAAATTTGAATATATCACAAAAACGACTTATACAGAGTTGAGTAAAAACCCCAATCAAAACCGTTATGATTACACATTTTTAGAACGAGGAAAAGATGCGGCTGAAAAATTAGCGCTGACTGCGGCTAAATTAGATCCAAATCAGGGCGATCGCCTGTTAGGATTATATGGAGCTAGGGGACAAGAGGGAAATCTGCCTGTAAGTACAGCCAATGGGGATTATAGTAATACGGGTTTGAGTATTTTTTCTCTGTTTGGTTCTCAAGGAAAAAACCCAGATACAGTTCGGCCTTTGCTTCCTGGGGAAAGCGATAAATCTTTTATAGCTAAAGAAATTAATGAAAATCCCACACTCAATGATTTAACCAAAGCAGCTTTAACAATTTTATCAAAAGATAAAGATGGATTTTGGTTAATGGTAGAAGGTGGTGATATTGATTGGGCTGCCCATGATGATAATATAGATAATATGATTGGGACAGTATTGGATTTTGACAAAGCTGTAAAAACGACAATTGACTGGATTAAAAATAATGGTGGTTGGGAAAATAATCTGCTTATTGTCACTGCTGACCATGATCATTATCTCACTTTAAATCCTAATTTTTCTGAATTACTCAAAGAAAAAGGTGCAGAGGCTTTAACTAGTGAATCTGATTCTCTAAAAGCGGGTCATTTTTGGGGTTCTAATCCTCAGATTAAATATGGTTGGGGAAATCATAGTAATCATCCAGTTCCTGTTTATTATCAAGGTAAAGGTGCAGAAATTTTAACTAATTCCGTAGGTAAAGGGTTCCGACTTTATGGTTATAATATTCCTGGTATTGGGGGTTTTGTAGATCAAATTCACATTTATCAAACTCAACGAAAAGCAATAGGGAACAAGAAATAGAAAACAAAGTAATATAATCATAATTTAGACAACATAGTACAAGCATAAGATTTCTTAGAAAGCCTGCAATGCCTGTTTTTCAAGTACCACACCTCACTAAATATCTAAAAGTTTGATAAGACAAAAATTGTAGGCTTCTATGAGGTTGTCTTAAAAGTTTATGGCGATTATAAATCGCTACTACACAAGCAAAGTCCACCTGGGTGGACTAAGGAAAAATTAAGGATTTGCAACCTGCGTAGGCAGGTTTTGTCTGTGTAGATGTGATTTCTAATCGCCCTTAGACTTTTTTCAGCTAAATAAACCACAAACCGACCTCTTGTGGCTTTGATTTACTCCCCTTCCCTGGTAGGGAAGGGGCTGGGGGTTAGGTCTAATAATTGTGGCTCAAATAC
>OMJF01000043.1 GCA_900299285.1 Anabaena sp. 54
GGCTTGTTTTTAATATTAATTAATCCAAAATTACGAAAAAAAGCTGCGATGCCTACGGCGAGCGAAGCTATCGCTGTGTGGAAAAGGGTTTGGGAAAAATCATTTTGAAATTTACCACCGAGAATGAAAACGCCCTGGGGGATTGAGGGCGGTGCGAGCAGGGGGCTTAAGATGTACCTCATAAGAGCGGAAACCCCTGTAAATGTGCGTAGTCACCAAACCCTTGTAGGGATAATTTTCACCAGATGTCTATTATTTACAGCAGCGTTTCCCCGACAAGTTGAGAAAGTTGAAAAGGAGAAATTAAAAACCCCCCAAATCGAGGAATAGGGTACGGAATGTGGGTTTTATACCTCAAAAATATGAAATCTACTGTATCTGTAAACTTTCCACTTGTAATAGATCTAATCCTTGGGCAAAAATCTCATCAATTGGTAACATTTGCCCATCTTCAGTCATAAATTTGTGGTCTTTTGTCGCGCGAATAATTGCCCCATTTTCTAATAAATATTCATAGACTTCTTGCTGTCCGCGATGATGCCATTGGGCAATTGATTGAGTATAAAGTATTCCATTGCTATCAACAGTATAAACTTTACATTCAATTTGCTTTTCAACAATTTCCCCAATCTCTAAAAAACCATATTCAACAGTTAAAATTTCTGTATCATAACTTAAACAATATTCGGCAAATTTTAACATATCCCCAAATAAATGTTCAGCAACTTGGGATTTTACACCATTTTTTGCAGAACCATCAATAAAATTTTGCTTTTGTTTCTCCATTTCCGATACTTTCTTTTTCCCCATAGCGCGACGGAGTAAATCAGCTTGTCCTAAACTATAACCAGCCATATCTTGAGCAATTTTCATAATTTGCTCTTGATAAACCATGATTCCGTAGGTTTCATTTAATATCGGTTGTAAAATTTGAGTATCATATTCAATTTCTTCTCGTCCATGTTTCCGATTAATAAATTTAGGAATTAATCCGGCATCTAATGGTCCAGGACGATAAAGTGCGAGAATAGAAGAAATATCTTCAATATTAGAAGGTTTCAAATCTCGCACTATTTGTTTCATCCCTGAAGATTCTAATTGAAATATACCCTCTAAATCACCTGCTTCTAATAGTGAATAAGCCTTAGTAACATCTTTTGGTAAGCTGGTATGTTGACCTTTAGCTAATATTTTTTGTGCCTTTCTTTCCTGTTTTGTGATTTCATCAGGATCAATACGATATCCTTGACTTTGTTCAATTAAATCAATGGTTTTTTGAATTAAGGTTAAGTTCCGCAACCCCAAAAAGTCCATTTTTAATAATCCCAAAGATTCCAAATCTTCCATGAAATATTGGGTAATTACAGAACCGTCATTATTGCGTTGTAGGGGAACAAGTTCATCTAATGGTTCTGCGGAAATAACCACACCAGCAGCATGAACACCGAAGGTTTTGTTAGTCCCTTCAATTCGCATGGCCATATCAATCCAGCGCCGCACGATGGGATCATTATCATATTTGGCTTTAAATTCTGGTTCGGGAGTTTCATCGGAAATCATCACTTTCAATTTTGTAGGTTTACCCCGGACTACAGGAATCATTTTCGCCATTTTGTCAGATTCATTGTAGGGAATATCTAACACTCTAGCGACATCTTTCAATACGGCTTTTGATGTCAGACGGTTAAAAGTAATAATTTGTGCAACTCTATCAGTGCCATATTTATGAGTTACATATTCAATTACTTTATCTCTTTGTTCAATGCAGAAATCTGTATCAATATCAGGCATTGATTTTCGTTCTGGGTTCAAAAATCGCTCGAATAATAAACCATGATGTACGGGGTCAATATTCGTAATTTTCATGGCGTAAGCGACTAAAGAACCTGCCGCAGAACCCCGTCCTGGACCAACGGGAATATTATTATCTCGTGCAAATTTAATATAGTCCCAAACTACTAAAAAGTAGGTGGAAAATCCCATCTGTTGAATCATTTTTAATTCATATTCCAATCTTTCTTTATAGACTGGATCTACTTCGTTGCGAGATTTGCGATTTAATCTTTCTAAAAGTCCCAACCATGCAACTTCTTCTGCATAAGTATCTGCTGTATGTCCTGAAGGGATTGTAGGCGTAGGAATTTGTGGATCACCCATGATGTGATAAGGTTCGACTTTATCAGCAATTTCTTCTGTGGTGGCGATCGCTTCGGCAATGATATCATCGGCTAAATGGTCACGGAATAGCTGCTGCATTTCCTCCGATGATTTGAGGTATTCTGTGCCGCTGTAACGCATTCTCTTATCTTCGCTAATAAGTTTCCCGGTTTGAATACATAATAAGGCATCATGGGATTCTACATCAAAACAAGAGATAAAATGAGAGTCATTTGTGGCGATAAATTTAATGTTTAATTCCCTGGCAATTTTGACGATTTCTACATTTACAATTCGGTCTTCTTGAGAACCATGGTCTTGAATTTCTAAATAAAAATCTTCACCAAATACTTCTTTATACCATTTGGCAATTTTCCTGGCTATATCTGGCCGATTACTCAGAATTGCTTGGGGAATTTCTCCTCCTAAACAAGCGCTGGTGACTATTAACCCCTCTTTATATTGTTTGAGTAAATCCTTATTAATACAAGGACGGGAAAAAATGCCTTTACCTTGTACTCCTTGTAGGTGAGAAATGGTGGTGATTTTAACTAAATTTTTATAGCCTTGAGTATTTTTTGCTAATACGACTTGATGATATTTAGGACGACGTTCTTGTTTGTCAATTTCCCCATTAATGATATACATTTCGTTGCCAATGATTGGCTTAATCGTCTTACTGCGGCAGATTTTGATCAGTTCCACAGCCCCATACATGACACCATGATCTGTGAGGGCGATCGCTTTCATTCCTAATGCGATCGCTCGCTCTACCAATTCTGGTAGTTGACTAGCACCATCAAGCAAGCTGTAATCACTGTGAATATGTAAGGGAACAAAGGACATATTGGTATTTGGTAAAGTAAGGGTATTTTCAACTAACACTTTTTGGTTAATATTTTATGCCGGGAAGGGAGTAATTAACCAGGTATGTTATAATTTAACATCAATTTTGCGGCTGTTATAGTTAATTTAATTTTAGGATATATGGTTTTGTAATTAGCCTGATAATAAGCATTTAGTAAGCTACTTAATATTTAATATGCAAATCCAAATATTCAAAAAACTCTTGTGGGGTGGGCATCTTGCCCGCCCCCATTATATAACTTGAATGAATATATTTTTCAACCATTAATTTGTGTTATCACTATTATAAATATTCTCTATGTCTATATTGTAAAGATACTTAGCTCTAATTTTATTAATTCTAGTACATTCAGCTAATATGCAAATAGCTTGTTTTAAATTTTTTCCTGCATGGTTATACCCGGAAGTTAGCAACCATTCAACCATATCAATTAATTCAGGATGCCCTTTTTGAAGCCATTGACAGTATTTATCAACAGTAAGACTTCTTAAAAATTCAATATCTTTTTGTAGTGTAAGTGATCTTGAAGAGGGATCAGAATTCATTATATTTTTCACTGCTGTAGTAATATCTAATGTTTGGTGATATTCATTAATTTTCTCGTTGAAAGATGTTTCCAAATCAGGATATTTACTCAGTTTATTTCTAAAGGCACTTAAATTTTCATAAGAATTAGATTCTAAAATATCCTTTAATATTTTTTCTAACAAATGTTTTTCATATTTAGAAATATCACCTCCTAATAGTGATGTAAATCTTGCAATTTCTTCAAATTTTGCAATACTTAAATTAAGATAATTCTGGTCAAGAAAACTAATAATTCCATTTATAATATCTTGTTCATTATCTGCAAATGAGTTATAGTATTTAGACTTGTAAAGATTATTTGCAAGATCATTCAATTTTTCAATAATTTGATTTCTTTTTTCTCTTTCATTGAGAATATCACCTTTTTCTCTAAACTGCGACTCAATGGAATCAGATAATGGAGTATTAACCAACTGACTGATTAATTCATCTAGTTCTTCTAGATTGCTATAACCCATTTTTATTATTTTCATCTGAAATTCAAATTTCTTTTCAGAAGTTTCCTTATCTTCACCTTGAGATTTTTCATAATATTGTTGAGGAGTGGACGATAATGATAACACAATATCAATAGGATGGATACCATTAATAGACCAGCATTTACAAAAGTCTGTGTCGAGTTTTGCGGCAGTAATAATAATACAATTTTTTATAACTTGATGACGTAAACTATCCTCCCAATTCTCCATTAAGGGAATAAGTTCCTTAATAAGCCATTCAGTTTTGCGCATAACTCGAATATTATTTGTTTCCGTCTCTTTAAAAACCTTTTTAATTACCTCTAGATAATCTAGATAATGATGATCCTTAAATCTGAAATCTAAGTTTTCATCAACTGTTGGATTAAGTGTAAATTCTCCATGAATTACTTTTTCTCGATAACGTTCTAATACTTTTTTATCTTCTAGCTCATCTTCATTATAAATTAGAATAATTTTGCTTTTACGTTCTTGCACTAGATACTCAACAAACCCAAGTATTTCTTCCAATGGTACTTTAGATTTTCTTTCAAGATCATCAATACATATAATTGAATTTTCTCTAACTATTGAATTAAAAAATATCTCAAGTGCTAAATCACCAACAATAGAAATTAATGTTCCTGCTATTGGAATAGAAAAATTGTGTGGCAATGATAAGTCTAGTTTTGGTGTTTTCTCAATTTTTCCAGAGATGTGATTGAACCATTCAACAAAACTATTTATACATTTATTTATATATTTATTTATAAAATTAACACCTGATTCAGTTTTTGTTTGAGAAGATTGACTATCAGACTTTAGATCGTTTTTATAATTAGCTATTAACCTTGCTTTTAATTGTTCAATTGAAGAAATACCAAAGATAGAAACATAGTAATAATAGCTTTTTGTATGTTCATATAAAAAATTTTGTACTAGATGGGTTTTTCCAATACCCCATTTTCCATTAACAGCCAAAACGCTATAATCTTCATTTTCTAAAAATCTCTTGAGAATACTTTTAGCTTCTTCTCGATTAATTCTAGCATTTGCTTTATTTGTATTTTGAGTCATAAACTTTTTTAGCATCCAATGACAAAAACAAACATTTTTCTAATACATTAATTATCTGATCTTATATACTTTCATGTCAAGTATATTTAGTAGCATTAAAATTTTGTTGTCAAGGGCGGGCAAGATGCCCACCCCACAAGAGAGGATGTAATAATTGGGGTTATTCTGAGGTTGGTTGTCAAGGGCGGGCAAGATGCCCACCCC